>JAAYXJ010000005.1 GCA_012515985.1 Gammaproteobacteria bacterium | reverse complement strand
CCGTGCCCAGGTAGATCTTGCCGATCTCCGGCTCCTGGGTCAGCGCCTTGATCATCGAGATGGCCTGGTCGATCGACTCGCCGTTGGAGCTGGCGATGTTGACCGTGCCGTCGTCGTTGATGTCGATCTTGGCCTGCGTGCGCGCGACGATGTCCTTGATGACCTTGCCGCCCGGCCCGATGACGTCGCGGATCTTGTTCTGCGAGATCTTGATCGTGACGATGCGCGGCGCGTACTTGCTGAACTCCTCGCGCGGCGCGCCGAGCGACTCGTTCATCTTGCCGAGGATGTGCAGGCGGCCATCACGCGCCTGACCCAGCGCGCTCTCGAGCACCTGGCGGGTCACGCCGGTGATCTTGATGTCCATCTGCAGCGCGGTCACGCCCTTCTCGGTGCCGCACACCTTGAAGTCCATGTCGCCCAGGTGGTCCTCGTCACCGAGGATGTCGGTCAGCACGGCGAACTTGTCGCCTTCCTTCACCAGGCCCATGGCGATACCCGCCACCGGCGCCTTGATCGGCACGCCCGCATCCATCAGCGCCAGCGAGGCGCCGCAGACCGAAGCCATCGACGAGGAGCCGTTGGATTCGGTGATCTCCGACACCACGCGGATGGTGTACGGGAAGTCTTCCATCGTCGGCATCACGGCCAGCACGCCGCGCTTGGCCAGGCGACCATGGCCGATTTCACGGCGCTTGGGGCCCATCATGCGGCCGGCCTCGCCCACCGAGTAAGGCGGGAAGTTGTAGTGGAACAGGAAGTGTTCCTTGTACTCGCCGCCAACGGCATCGATGATCTGGCCGTCGCGGGCGGTGCCCAGGGTGGTGACCACGATCGCCTGGGTCTCTCCGCGGGTGAACAGCGCCGAGCCGTGCACCCGCGGCAGGATTCCCACCTTGGACGCGATCGGGCGTACTTCGTCCGGCGCGCGGCCGTCGATGCGCACCTTGGTCTCCAGCACCGAGCGGCGCATGGTCTGGTACTCGTGCTCGCCAAACTGCTTGGCCAGCTCGCCCTCGGTCCAGGACTTTTCCTCGGCCTCCGGGGCCAGGGTCTCGAGGATCTGCTTGCGCAGGTTCGAGATGGTGTCGCGGCGGACCAGCTTGTCACTGATCTTGAAGGCCTCGTTCAGGCCCTGGCCGATGGCGTTGCGCAGGGTGTCCACCAGGCCTTCGCTCGGCGCCGGGGCTTCCCACTCCCACTTCGGCTTGCCCGCCTCGGCAACCAGCTCGTTGATGGTATCGATCGCCACCTGCATCTGCTGGTGGCCGAACATCACCGCGCCCAGCATCACTTCCTCGGACAGCTCATTGGCCTCCGATTCCACCATCAGCACGGCGTCCTTCGTGCCCGCCACGACCAGCTCCAGGTCCGAATCCTCGAGCTCGGTGGTGGTCGGGTTGAGCAGGTACTGGCCGTCCTTGTAGCCGACCTTGGCCGCGCCGATCGGGCCGGCGAAGGGTGCACCGGTGAGCGCGACGGCGGCCGAAGCACCGATCAGCGCGGGGATGTCACCGTCCACTTCCGGGTTCAGCGACATCACCGTGGCGATGACCTGCACCTCGTTGCGGAAACCGTCGGGGAACAGCGGGCGGATCGGGCGGTCGATCAGGCGGGAAATCAGGGTTTCCTTCTCGGTGGCGCGGCCTTCGCGCTTGAAGAAACCGCCGGGGATGCGCCCGCCTGCGTAGAACTTCTCCTGGTAATCGACGGTCAGCGGGAAGAAATCCTGCCCTTCACGCGCAGTCTTGTTGGCCACTGCGGTCACGAGCAGCACGGTGCCCTCGCACTTGACCACGACCGCGCCGCCTGCCTGGCGGGCGATCTCGCCGGTCTCCAGGGTGACCGTACGATTGCCATACTGGAAGCTCTTGGTAACTTTCGACACGTTGGATATTCCTTGAAGCTCTTGCGATGAACCGGACCTGGCCCCTGCCTGGCTCGGGTGGCCGCGACTTCAGCGGCGCGGGAAATGTGATGCGTGGAAAATGCTGCTTTGAAAAACAAACCGCGGCGCATTTCTGCGCCGCGGCGTGGGTCCGGTTTACCGGCGCAGGCCGAGCTTCTCGATCAGCTCGCGATAGCGCGCGGCATCCTTGCGGTGGAGGTAGTCGAGCAGCCGCCGGCGGCGGTTGACCATCTGCAGCAGGCCGCGCCGGCTGTGGTGGTCCTTCTTGTGGGTCTTGAAGTGCTCGGTCAGGTGCGCGATGCGCGCGCTGAGCAGCGCGATCTGGACTTCCGGGGAGCCGGTGTCGTTGTCACCGCGCTTGTGTTCTTCAATGATCTTGCTGTTGTCGATGGACATCGTTATGCCTCGTGATGCGCGGCCTGCAGGAACGCACCGGTTGCTGCCGGGTACGCACCACATGGCCCGCCGCTTGCGGTAGTGGCCACCAACTTCCGGGGAAGCGGTGGAATTGCCTGGGAAAAAGGCTTCGGAATTGTAGCCCGTGCGCCCCCGCCGGGACAAGGTTCAGGCAGGCGCGGCCGGCTGGGTGACGGCCCAGGAAAACATGCGGCGCGGCCGCAGCCGGCCCTGTTCATCCACGACCCCCAGCCCCAGCGCCCGGCCGCCCGCGTCGAAGACCGCCACCTCCCCGCGCTGGCCGAAGCCGCCGTCCACGGACTGGCCGAACGAAAGCCGGCGCGCCTGCCCGGCATCGACCAGCAGCGCAGGCCAGGCTCCCATGCCCGCTTCGACGGGCAGCAGGCAGGCGTCCAGGCTGTCCCGGCCGCGGCTGGCCAGCAACTCGAGTTCCTCGAAGGCCCACATGCGCGGGTCGCGGAACGGATCCACCCACAGTCGCCGCAGTTCCTGCACATGGGCGCCGCAGCCCAGCAACTCGCCCAGGTCGCGCACAAGACTGCGCACGTAGGTTCCCGAGCCACATTCCACGTGCAGTCGCAGCAGCGGTTCACCGCCATCGAGCAGGTCGCCGGCCGAAACCAGACGGAATGCATGGACCTCGACCTCGCGCGGCTCCACCTCCACTTCTTCCCCGCGCCGCGCCTTGGCATACAGCGGTTCGCCACCGCGCTTGAGCGCCGAATAGATCGGTGGCCGCTGCATGAGCCGGCCGGTGAGCGACTGCAGCGCCGCGTCGATCGTGGCCATGTCCAATGCCGGGACGGCGCGCTCGCGCAGCACCTCGCCCTGGGCATCATCGGTGTCGGTGACCACGCCAAGGCGGGCCACGGTGTCGTAGGCCTTGGCCGCGCCGAGCAGGCCGCCCGCAATCTTGGTCGCTTCCCCGAAGCACAGCGGCAGCAGGCCGGTGGCCAGCGGATCCAGGCTGCCCGTGTGGCCGCCCTTCTCCGCCGCGAACAGGCGGCGGGCCCGCTGAAGGGCCTGGCTGGAGCTGGGACCCTTGGGCTTGTCGAGCAGGAGGATGCCGTCGAGCTTGCGGAAGCGGACGCGGGAATGCCTGGACATGGGGGAGATTGTATGTGCTTGCCGGATGACCTGGATCAGGGCGATGCTGGAGCCCGCTGCCAGACTGGTGTCGTCCGACCAAGGAGGTCATTGCGATGAAAACGAAAGTTGCTGCCGCCCTGCTCCTCGCCGGCGCCACCGTGGCCCCGGCCGCGCTTGCGGCGGATCCGCCCGCGGGGATGCAGTCCGCGCCGGCCGAGGATTACGTGCCCAGCCTGATCACCGAAACACCATTGCAGGGTCGACAGCTTGCGATCACCCTGGTGCGCAAGACGATCGGCGAGATCCAGCGCGATGCCGCCGCCAAGCAGCGGGTGCGGGAAAAGTACGAGGAGGATCCGGAGCTGCTGATGCAGGCGGCGGCGATGGTCACCGCGGAGTTCCGCATCATCGCCGAAGCCAACGGGTACTGGCGCGACCAGCGACCCGCCGCGGCAGGCGACTGACCTTTCTGCAGGCGCCGGCGGCCTGACGGCGCTGGCCTATCGGTCTTCCTGACCCGGGGGGTTGTCGCGCAGGAGCGCATCGATCCTTTCCCCGCGGTCCATGGAATCGTCATACTGGAAGTGCAGTTCCGGCACGTGACGCAGCTTGACCCGCCGCGCAAGGCGGTAGCGGATCTCCCCCGCCAGCGCCTTCAGCCCGGCCAGCGCCTCGGCCGAGCGCTCGGCCTGCAGCGCGGTGACGAAGACCTTCGCATGGGCCAGGTCGCGCGTGACCTCCACGTCCGACACGCTCACCGACGGCAGGCGGTACTCGTCCACCGCGGCGCGCACCAGCGTGCCCAGCTCGCGGCGGAGCTGGGCAGACACACGGTCGGTACGCGCAAACGGCTTCATGGCTCAGAGCGTCCGCTGGACTTCGATGCGCTCGAAGCACTCGATGCGATCGCCCACCTGGACGTCGTTGTATGCCTTCACGCCGATGCCGCACTCGGTGTTCTCGCCCACCTCGTCCACGTCTTCCTTGAACCGGCGCAGCGATTCAAGCTCGCCTTCGAAGATGACCGTGTTGTCGCGCAGCACGCGGATGCCGCGGTCGCGGCGGACCTTGCCCTCGATGACCATGCAGCCGGCGACGGCGCCGAACCTGGAGCTGCGGAAGACTTCGCGCACTTCGGCCACCCCGATGATCTCCTCGCGGATCTCCACGCCCAGGATGCCCGATGCCACCTGCTTCACCTGGTCGATCACGTCGTAGATGATCGAGAAGTAGCGCAGGTCAAGGTTGTGGGTCTCGATGACCTTGCGCGCAGAGGCGTCGGCCCGGACGTTGAAGCCGATGATGGTGGCGTTGGCGGTGGCGGCGGCGTTGGCGTCCGATTCGGTGATGCCGCCCACGCCGGCAACGATGATGTTGATCCGGATCTGGTCGTTGGAGAGCGCGGTCAGGGCCTGCTTGAGCGCCTCCACCGAGCCCTGCACGTCGGCCTTGACGACCAGGTTGAGCTGGAGCTGCTCGGCCTGGCCCATCTGCGCCATGATGTCTTCCATGCGGTTGCCCGCGGCCTGCACCAGCCGGGTCTCGCGCCGCTTCTGCTCGCGCTGCTCGGCCACTTCCCTGGCCAGGCGCTCGTCTTCCACGACCACGAAGTCGTCACCCGCGTCGGGCACCCCGGACAGACCCAGGACCTGCACGGGAATCGAGGGGCCGGCGCTGTCCACGCTCTGGCCGGTCTCGTCGAACAGGGCGCGGACGCGGCCGAAATGCACGCCACAGACCATGAAGTCGCCCTTGTTGAGGGTGCCCTGCTGGACCAGCACCGTGGCCACCGGCCCCCGGCCCTTGTCCAGCGAGGACTCGATCACGGTTCCGATGGCGCGTCCCTCGGCCACGGCCTTGAGCTCAAGCAGCTCGGCCTGCAGGAGGATGGCTTCGAGCAGGTCGTCGATCCCGAGCCCGCTCTTGGCGGAGATTTCAACCATCTGGATGTCGCCGCCGAACTCCTCGGCCACCACCTCGTGCTCGAGCAGCTCGTTCTTGATCCGCGACGGGTCCGCGGTGGACTTGTCGATCTTGTTGATCGCGATGATCAGGGGCACCTCGGCGCCCCGGGCGTGCTGGATCGCCTCCACGGTCTGCGGCATGACGCCATCGTCGGCCGCGACCACGATCACCACGATGTCGGTCAGCTTGGCGCCGCGGGCGCGCATCGACGAGAACGCGGCGTGGCCCGGGGTGTCCAGGAAGCTCACCACGCCCTTGTCGGTCTCTACGTGGTAAGCGCCGATGTGCTGGGTGATGCCGCCCGCCTCGCCGGTGGCGACGCGGGTGCTGCGGATGTGGTCGAGCAGCGAGGTCTTGCCGTGGTCGACGTGGCCCATGATGGTGACCACCGGCGGGCGCGGCACGGCCTCGCCCTCGGCCTCCGACACGTGCGCGATCAGCTCGCTCTCGGCGTCGTCGCTCTGTGCGCGCACGGCCTTGTGGCCCAGCTCCTCGGTGACCAGCACCGCGGTGTCATGGTCGATGGACTGGTTGATGGTGGCCATCACGCCCATCTTGAACAGCGCCTTGACCACGTCGCCGCCCTTCATCGCCAGCTTCTGGGCAAGGTCTGCCACCGTGATCGCGTCGCCGATCTCGACCTCGCGCACCACCGGCGCGGTGGGCCGTTCAAATCCATGCGGGCCCGCCCCGGAGCGCGCCTGCTCAACCTGGCGCCGCGGTCGCGACTTGCGGGCGCTGCTGCGGCGCGCACGGTCGGCGGCGCTCAGGTGCAGCTGGCCGGCGAAGCGGGCGGAGCCTTCGTCGTCCTCCACGCCACGCACCATCGCGTGCGAGCCGCGGTGCTGCTTCTGCCTGTGGCCCCCACGCTCCTCGCGTGCCGGAGCCGGCTTGCCGTGGCCGGCCTTGCGGCCGCCGCTTTCCTCGGCAGCAGCGGCGGCTGCCGCCTGCTCGGCTTCGAGGCGCAGGCGCTCGGCCTCGGCCTCCTCCTCCTTGCGCTTGCGCTCGGCTTCCTCGGCGCGCTTGCGGTCCTCTTCGGCCAGGCGCTGCTGCTCGCTCAGGTTCCGCTGGCGGGACTCCTCGAGCTTGCGCAGGATCTCGGCGCGCTCCGGATCCCCCTCCGCAGCGGCCTGCTGCGAGGTGGCGGTTTCCTGCTCGGTCGGCTTGTCGAGCACGACCTTCTTGCGCACGAGCACATCGACCGTCTGGCGGTTCTTGCCACCGCCCACGGTGAGCTCCTGCTTGCGGTTGCGGCTGAGCGTGATCTTCCGCGGCGATGCGGCGCCAGCGCCGGAACCGGCGCCCTTGCCGTGGGTGCGGCGCAGGAAGCCCAGCAGTTTCACCTTCTCGGTGCTGGTCACGACCTGGTCGGGATCGCTGAACTCCATGCCGGCCTCGGCCAGCTGTTCAAGCAATTTCTCAACCGGTGTGTTCACCAGGGCGGCCAGCTTGCGGATGGTGGTTTGTTGCGACATTCGGATTCCGTGTCCTTGGCGACGGCGTCGGCCGCCGCGGATGAAACGATTCTAACGGGTGCCGGGGGAATGTTCCGGGCCAGGGCGCCCGCGCAGGCCCGGCCAGGCCCGCGCGGCGCGGGGCCGGCCGGTCAGCCTTCCGCCTCCAGCCGGGCGATTTCCCCGGCGCGGGCGGCGAGGATCAGCGCCGCAGCGCGCTCCTCGTCCATGCCCTCGATGTTGAATTCGAGCAGCTCGTCCGTGCCCAGTTCCGACAGGTCCTCGGCGGTGCGGATCCCGTGCGCGGCCAGCGAATAGGCCAGGATCTCGTCCATGCCCTCCAGGCCGATCAGATCCTCGGTCGGGGCCTTCTCCTTGAGCTCCTCCTCGAACGCCAGGGCCTCGTTGAGCAGCGCCTCGCGGGCGCGGGCGCGCAGCTCCTCGACGATATCCTCGTCGAAGCCCTCGATCGCCAGCAGCTCGCCCACCGGTACGTAGGCGATCTCCTCGATCGAACTGAAGCCCTCGGCGACCAGGATGCCGGCGATCTCCTCGTCGACCTCCAGCTTCTCCTGGAACAGCTCGCGGGCGACGGCCTGCTCGGCCTCGGTCTTCTCGATCACCTGGTCCTGGGTCATCACGTTGAGCTGCCAGCCCGTCAGGCGGCTGGCCAGGCGCACGTTCTGCCCGCCCTTGCCGATCGCCTTGGCCAGCAGCTCCTCGGCCACCGCCAGGTCCATCGAGTGCTTTTCCTCGTCGACCACGATCGACTGGACCTCCGCCGGCGCCATCGCGTTGATGACGAACTGCGCCGGGTTGTCCGACCACAGCACGATGTCGACGCGCTCGCCGTTGAGCTCGTTGGACACCGCCTGCACGCGCGAGCCGCGCATGCCGATGCAGGCGCCGATCGGATCGGTGCGGTTGTCGTAGGCCACCACGGCGATCTTGGCGCGGTCACCCGGGTCGCGGGCGCAGGCCTTGATCTCCACCAGGCCCTGGCCGACTTCCGGCACTTCGAGCTTGAACAGTTCGATCATGAATTCCGGCGCGGCGCGGCTGATGAACAGCTGCGGCCCGCGGGGCTCGCTGCGCACGTCGTACAGGTAGCCGCGGATGCGGTCGCCGGCGCGCACGATGTCACGCGGGATCGCCTTGTCCTTGGGGATCAGCGCCTCGGCGTTGCCGCCCAGGTCCACGTATACGTTGCCGCGCTCCACGCGCTTGACCACGCCGGTCACCAGTTCGCCGACGCGATCCTTCCAGGCATCGACCACCTGGGCGCGTTCGGCCTCGCGCACGCGCTGCACGATCACCTGCTTGGCGGCCTGCGCTGCAATGCGCCCGAACTCGGCGTTCTCGATCTGTTCCTCGATGTAGTCCCCGACCTCGACGCCTTCGGCCTCCTCCAGCGCATCCATCAGGCGGATCTGGCGGTCCGGCGATTCCATCACTTCGTCATCGGCCACGACCTCCCAGCGGCGGAAAGTCTCGTAGCTTCCATCCTTCGGGTCGATCGACACGCGGATCATCACGTCCTCTTCGACGTAGCGCTTCTTGGCCGCGGTCGCCAGGGCTGCTTCGATTGCGTCAAGGATCACCGACTCCGGCACGCCCTTTTCGTTGGCGACCGCGTCGACGACCATCAGAAGTTCCTTGCTCATTTCCGTTACGCCTCTGGCTGTCTCTTGTGTCAGTGCTTGCGCTTGCCCGGACGCGCGCGCCGCCCTGGCCTGTCCTTCTTCGCGGGGGCGAGCCCCAGTGCTTCCCAATCCGGCACCAGCCGCGCCCTGTCGACGTTGCCGAATGCCACTTCGAACTCGTTGCCGTCTACGTCCACCCGGACGCCGTCGCCCTGCACGCCGAGGATCCGGCCCTGCAGCCGGCGCCGGCCTTCCTGGGGCAGCTTCAGGCCGATCTTCACCAGCTGGCCGCGGAACCGCTCGAAGTGCGCGGGTGCGAACAGCGGGCGGTCAAGGCCCGGCGAAGACACCTCCAGCGTGTAGTTGCCGCTGATGGGATCTTCCACGTCCAGCTGCGCCGAAACCTCGCGGCTCACCGCCTCGCAGTCGTCGACGGTGACGCCCTCGCCGTCCACCTCCGCCCCTGCAGGTGCGCCTGGACGGTCGATGTAGACGCGCAGGAGGGAGCCGCCCGGCATCGGCAGGTATTCAACGCCCAGCAACTCCAGCCCCAGGGCTTCCACCGTGGGTGCCAGCAGTTCGCCAATCGTGGTCGCCTTGTCTGCCAAACGATTCCCTCTGGCCGTCTCAAATGCCGGAAAAGACAAGGGGCCCGGCGGGCCCCTTGTCCGATCCACTGGATTTCGGCGTCACCGCGCGAGCAGATGCGCGACGACTCAACCCGATCCGCGGACGGTGCGTGAAGGATGCGCCTTGATCAAGGCGGTCCGACCGGCCGCGAAAAGCTGGTAGCGGGGGCAGGATTTGAACCTGCGACCTTCGGGTTATGAGCCCGACGAGCTGCCAGACTGCTCCACCCCGCAACAGACTGCGAATTATGGCCAAAACGGCCGGCTATTGCAAGGCCCCTTGTCGCCGGAAATGAACGGCCGAGGAGCCAGCTGCATCAACCAATGGCGAACGCGCGCTGGCACAGCTCCATCAGCGGACTCCAGAACAGCCCGAGCACCAGAAGCGACAGCGCGTTGACTGCGAACACCGTGCGCAGGCCGCCTCCTTCCCGCTGGCTCACCGCCTCGCCCGCCGGCTCGTCGAAGTACATCACCTTGACCACCCGCAGGTAGTAGAAGGCGCCGATCACGGCGAACACGATGCCGATGATGGCCAGCCACATCAGGCCCCCGGCGACGGCCGCCTGGAGCACCGCCAGCTTGGCCCAGAAGCCCAGCAGCGGCGGCACGCCGGCAAGCGAGACCATGATGACCAGCACCAGCCCGGCCATCCAGGGGCTGCGGGCGTTCAGGCCCTTGAAGTCCTCGATGCGGTCGGCCTCGAAGCCCTTCCGGGAAAGCATGATGATGGCGCCGAACGCCGCGGCCGACATGATTGCGTAGACGATCGCGTAGAACATTGCCGCGGCCAGCCCTTCCGGGCCGCCGCCGGCGATGCCCAGGAACAGGAAGCCCACGTGCGAAACCGTTGAATACGCGAGCATCCGCTTGAGGTTGGTCTGGGCGATGGCCACCACGTTGCCGATGGCCAGCGAAAGCGCTGCCAGCAGCGCCAGCAGCAGCTGCCAGTTGTCGGCCAGCGGCCCCATGCCCTGCTCGAACAGGCGCCAGGCCAGCCCGAAGGCCGCCAGCTTGGGGGCGGAACCGATGAACAGCGTGATCGGTGTGGGCGCGCCGTGGTAGGTGTCGGGCAGCCACATGTGGAACGGCGCCGCGCCGAACTTGAACGCCACGCCGGCCACCGAGAACACCAGGCCGGCCAGCAGCAGGATCCGGTCCTCCCCTGCCAGCACCCCGGCCGCGACGTTGATCTGCTCCAGGTACAGGCTGCCCGTGGCGCCGTAGATCAGCGACAGGCCATACAGCAGCAGGCCCGATGACAGCGATCCAAGCACGAAGTACTTCATGCCCGCTTCCGAGGCCAGCTTGCTGTCGCGATCAACCGCCACCAGTGCGTAGGAGCAAAGTGCCATCAGCTCCAGGCCCAAGTAGATCATCGTGAGGTTGCCGGCCGAAACCAGCAGCATCATGCCGATCACCGCGAACAGGACCAGGATCGAGACCTCGGCGCGGTAAAGGCCGCGCTCACGCATGAACGGCCACAGGTAGGCGAGCGCCGCGGCCGACACGAGCAGCATGATCAGCTTGAGTGCGTCAGACGCCAGGTCGCGATGGAACAGGCCTTCCATCACCACGCCGTTGCCGCCAACGCCGAACACGATGAAGGCGGCCGCGACCAGCAGCGTCGCGATCGACAGCGCGTGGGTCACCACCCTCCGGCGCTCGTCCAGGAACAGGTCCAGCATCAGCAGGCCGAATGCGCCGAACACCACCACCAGCTCGGGCAGTAGGGGCGCGAACTCGGCGAAGGTCCGGACCGGGGGCGTCATTGCAGTTGTGATCACGTCACGTATTCCTCAAATTCGTGGCCGGGCGGCAGTGGGCGGCCCGGGTCACATCAAAGCTTGGTGGCGGCCAGCAGCTGGGCCAGTTGCGCAATGGACGGCTCCATCAGTGCGGTCAGCGGCCGGGGCCACACGCCGATCAGCAGCACGCCGGCGGCGAACACGCCCAGCACCAGGGCTTCGCGCCCGACGATGTCCTTCAGGCTGGCGACGTGGGCGTTGCCGACCTCCCCGTAGAAGATCCGCTTGACCAGCCACAGCGAATAGGACGCGCCAATGATCAGGGTGAGCGCGGCGGTAAACGCGATCAGAGGGTGGGCCTGGAACGACGCCACGACCACCATGAACTCGCCGACGAATCCCGAGGTTCCCGGCAGGCCGGAGTTGGCCATGCTGAACAGCACGAAGAACGCGGCGAACCACGGCATCACGTTGGCCACGCCGCCGTAGTCCCGGATCATCCGGGTGTGCATGCGGTCGTACAGCACGCCCACGCAGGTGAACAGTGCGCCGGAGATGAAGCCGTGGCTGATCATCTGCACCATCGCGCCCTGCAGGCCCAGGCGCGCGGCGTCAACGTTGCCCTGGTCGCGCACCAGCGCGAACGCGATGAAGATGCCCAGGGTCACGAAACCCATGTGGGAGACCGACGAATAGGCGATCAACTTCTTCATGTCGGCCTGCACGAGCGCCACCATGCCCACGTACACCACTGCGATCAGCGACAGCGCGATCATCAGCCAGGCGAACTCGTGGCCGGCGTCGGGCACGATCGGGAGCGAGAACCGGAGGAACCCGTATCCGCCGATCTTCAGCATGATCGCGGCCAGGATCACCGAGCCGCCGGTGGGCGCTTCCACGTGCGCGTCGGGCAGCCAGGTGTGGACCGGGAACATCGGGATCTTGATGGCGAACCCGGCCATGAAGGCAAAGAACAGCCACATCTGCTCGGTTGCCGTCAGCGGCAGCGCGTAAAGATCGGGGAGCTGCCAGCTGCCGCCCTTCAGGTACAGGTAGATCAGGCCGATCAGCATGAAGATCGAGCCCAGGAACGTGTACAGGAAGAACTTGATGGTGGCGTACACCCGGCGCGGCCCGCCCCAGACGCCGATGATGATGAACATCGGCACCAGCATGGCCTCGAAGAACACGTAGAACAGCATCGCGTCCACGGCCGCGAACACGCCGATCATCAGGCCCTCGAGCACCAGCATGGACGCGTAGTACTGGCTGACCCGGGTGTTGATCGAGGTCCAGGCCCCGATCAGTACCAGCACGGTGGTCAGGGTTGTCAGGACGATCAGGGCCACCGAGATCCCGTCGGCACCCAGGTGGTACTGGATGTCGAAGGCCGGGATCCATTCGCGCCGCTCGAGGAATTGCAACCCCGCGTTGGCGAAGTCGAAGCCGGTGAGCAGCAACAGGCTGACCGCGAGGACCAGCACCGCGCTTCCGAGCGCAACCCAGCGGGCTGCGGCGGGACGCGAGTTGCCGCAGGCGAGCGTCAGGAGGCCACCGAGGATCGGCAGCCAGATCAGGAGACTGAGTAAAGGCCAGTTGGACACGTATCTTTTTCCGTCAGCGCCAGTGGCGGATGAGGATGGCCAGCAGCACAACCAGGCCGATGATCATCACGAAAGCGTAGTGGTAGAGCATGCCGGTCTGGGCCCGGCGCGACACGGCGGCCACCAGGCCAACCACGCGCACCGCCCCGTTGACGATCAGGCCATCAATGATCTTCTCGTCGAACCAGCGGGAAACCTTGCCGAGCTGGAGGCCGCCGCCAGCAAAACCCTTGATCCACAGGTCATCGGCCCAGTACTTGTTCTCCAGCACCTTGACCGGGATCCGGAACACCTGGCGCGCGCGGCCTGCGAGGTCCGGCTTCCAGAGGTACATCAGGGTCGCCAGCAGGAAGCCGGCCACCGTCAGCCAGAACACCGGGGTCACGAAGCCGTGCAGTGCATAGCCCACCGGACCGCCGGTCCACAGGGTTTCGGCCAGCTGCGCGACCGTATCCCGTGCCGGCGCCAGGTCGATCGCACCGAGGAAGAACGGCGCCTGCTGCACCTTGCCGCTCCAGTCGGTGCCGAACAGCATCGGCCCGGCGGTGAAGAAGCCGATCAGGATCGACGGGATCGCCAGCAGCACCAGCGGCAGCGTCACCACCCACGGCGACTCGCGCGGCTCGGCTTCGTGGTGGCCGTGGCCGTGCTCGTCCTTCACCGCATCTGCGTCGGAGGAAGGCGCTTCACGGAAGCGCTCGGGCCCGAAGAAGGTGAGGTACAGCAGGCGGAAGCTGTAGAAGCTGGTGACGAACGCGCCCAGGAGCACCGCCCAATAGCCGTAGGTCCCCACCCAGCCCATGCGGTCGGCCGCATGTCCGGCCGCCTCGATGATGGTGTCCTTGGAATAGAAACCCGAGAAGAACGGCGTGCCGATCAGGGCCAGGGTGCCGATCACCATGGTCCAGAACGTGACCGGCATGTACTTGCGCAGCCCGCCCATGCGGCGCATGTCCTGCTCGTGGTGCATGGCGATGATCACCGAGCCGGCGCCCAGGAACAGCAGCGCCTTGAAGAACGCGTGCGTCATCAGGTGGAACACGGCCGCGGAGTACGCCGACACGCCCAGGGCGACGGTCATGTAGCCCAGCTGGGACAGCGTCGAGTAGGCCACCACCCGCTTGATGTCGTTCTGCACGATGCCGATCAGGCCGGTGAAGAAGGCCGTGGTGGCACCAATGAACAGCACGAATGCAAGCGCCGCGTCGCTGAACTCGAACAGCGGCGACATGCGCGCAACCATGAAGATGCCGGCGGTGACCATCGTCGCGGCGTGGATCAGCGCGGAAATCGGCGTCGGGCCTTCCATCGAATCCGGAAGCCAGACATGCAGCGGCACCTGCGCCGACTTGCCCATGGCACCGATGAACAGCAGCACGCAGATCAGCGTGGCCACCGACCACTCCTGGCCGGGGATGATCTGCACGAGCTGCCCGCCGCCGATGGTGGCGCCTGCATTGGCGAACACCGTGGCGTAGTCCAGGGAGCCGAACCAGTAGACCACCGCCGCGATCCCGAGCAGGAAACCGAAGTCACCGACGCGGTTGACCAGGAACGCCTTGAGGTTGGCGAACACCGCCGACGGCTTCTTGAACCAGAACCCGATCAGCAGGTACGAAACCAGGCCCACCGCCTCCCAGCCGAAGAACAGCTGCAGGAAGTTGTTGCTCATCACCAGCATGAGCATGGAGAAGGTGAACAGCGAGATGTAGCTGAAGAAGCGCTGGTAGCCGGGGTCGTCCTTCATGTAGCCGATGGTGTAGACGTGCACCAGCAGCGACACGAAGGTCACCACGACCATCATCATCGCGGTCAGCCGGTCGACCATGAAGCCGACGTGCGCGGAATAGCTGCCGACCTCGAACAGCGTATAGATGTTCTGGTTGTAAGGCGCCGCGCCCTGCACCAGCTGCCACAGCACCCAGGCCGAGAACGCGCAGCTCACCGCCACGCCGAGGATGGTCACCGTATGGGCGCCTGCGCGACCGACCTGGCGGCCGAACAGGCCGGCCACGATCGCGCCCAGCAGCGGTGCCAGCACGATGACCAGCAGGTGGGTTGTCGAAAGTTCCATTGACCGCCTACCCCTTGAGCAGATCGATGTCGGCGACGTTGATCGAGCGCCGGTTGCGGAACAGCGATACCAGGATCGCCAGTCCGATCGCCGCCTCGGCGGCCGCAACGGTGAGGATGAAGAACACGAAGACCTGCCCCGAGGCTTCGCCGAACTGGCGCGAGAACGCGATGAAGTTGATGTTGACCGACAGCAGCATCAGCTCGATCGACATCAGCAGCACGATCACGTTCTTGCGATTGAGGAAGATCCCGGCCACCGCGATGCAGAACAGCACCGCGCCCAGCGCCAGGAAATGCCCGAGGGACAGCCCCTCGCCCAGGAAACTCATGGCTTGCCCTCCCCTGCCGGAGCCTGACCATCGGCGGGCAGGTCGCGCGTGCTGCGCGTGGCCTCCGCCGGCATCTCGACCATGCGCAGCCGATCGGCCGCCATGGTGCGCGACTGCTCGCCCGGATCCTGGCGCTTGACGCCCACGCGCCGGCGCAGCGTCAGCGTCACGGCAGCGATCACGGCCACGGTGAGGATGAGCGCGGCGATCTCGAACGGTAGCAGGTAGTCGGTGAACAGCGTGTACGCCACCCAGGCGGTGTTCATCTCCTCGGCGATCGCCGACTGCGGCTCGAACGGCACGCTGCGCGCCCGCACCCCGATCACCGTGAGGATCTGCACCAGCATCACGATGGCCACCAGCAGGCCCACCGGCAGGTAACGCACGTAGCCTTCGCGCAGCACCGCGATGTCGACCTCAAGCATCATGACCACGAACAGGAACAGGACCATGATGGCGCCCACGTACACGAGGATCAGGGCCAGGCCGAGGAACTCGGCGCCGGCGATGATCCAGGTGCAGGCCACCGAGAAGAAAGTGAGCACCAGGAACAGCACCGAGTGCACGGGGTTGCGCACGCTGATCACGGCCACGGCGGCCATGACGGCGATGACGGCGAACGCCAGGAAAGCGAGCAGTACGAAGTCCATGGTTTACCTGTAGGGGGAGTCGGCGGCACGACGCTCGGCGATTTCCGGCTCGAGCCGGTCACCGATCGCCAACAGCTGCGGCTTGGAGACGATGTTCTCGCCCCGGTTCTCGAAGTGGTACTCGTGCACATGGGTGAGCACGATCGAATCCACCGGGCACGATTCCTCGCAGAAACCGCAGTAGATGCACTTGAACAGGTCGATGTCGTAGCGCGTGGTGCGGCGGGTGTTGTCCTCACGCTGTTCCGAATCGATGGTGATCGCCAGCGCCGGGCACACCGCCTCGCACAGCTTGCATGCGATGCAGCGCTCTTCGCCGTTGGGATAGCGTCGCAGCGCGTGCAGCCCGCGGAAGCGCGGCGACTGCGGCACCTTTTCCATCGGATACATCAACGTGTACTTCGGACGGAAAACGTACTTGAGGGTCAGCCCGAGGCCCCGGATCATTTCGATCAGGAACAGGCTCCGGAACCAGCTTGCGAAGCGGCTCATCGCTGCACTCCTTCGAGGATGCCGAAGTACGCCATCAGCGCGGTCACCACGATCCAGGCGATGCTGACGGGGATGAACACCTTCCAGCCCAGGCGCATGATCTGGTCATAGCGGTAGCGCGGAAACGACGCGCGGAACCACACGAAGCAGCTGGCGAAGAAGAACACCTTCAGGAACAGCCACCACCAGCCCGGGCCCAGCAGCACCGACAGCACCGGCACATCGGGCACCCAGGACGCCGGGATCGGCGACAGCCAGCCGCCCAGGAAGAACAGCGCGGTGAGGAAGCTGATCAGGATCATGTTCGCGTATTCGGTGAGGAAGAACAGCGCGAACGCGGATCCCGAGTACTCCACCATGTGGCCTGCGACGATCTCCGACTCGCCCTCGACGACGTCGAACGGCAGGCGGTTGGTTTCCGCGAGCCCCGAGACGAAATAGATCACGAACAGGGGCAACAGCGGCAGCCAGAACCATCCGAAGAACCCGCCGCCACGGTCCTGCGCCATTACGATGTCGGTGAGGTTGAGGCTGCCTGCGGCGATCAGCACGCCGATCAGGGAGAAGCCCATCGGGATTTCGTAGCTGACCATCTGTGCGGCCGAGCGCATCGCACCGAGCAGGGCGAACTTGGAGTTCGATGCCCAGCCCGCGAGGATCACGCCATACACGCCCAGCGCAGTCATCGCCAGCAGGTAGAGGAGCCCTGCGTTGGCGTTGGACAGCACCAGCTGCGCGTCGAAGGGCACCACGGCCCAGGCCGCGAACGCCGGCGCCAGCGCCAGCATCGGCGCCAGGAAGAACAGCCCGGGGTTGGCGTTGGCCGGCCGGATGATCTCCTTGAGCAGCAGCTTGATGACGTCGGCGATGGTCTGGAAGACGCCCTTGCCCACGTACATGGGCCCGTGGCGGATGTGCGCCCAGCCGATCAGCTTGCGTTCCCACACCACGTAGAAGGCCACGGCGAGGATCACCGGGACCGCGATCGCGAGGATCTTCAGGACCGTCCAGATGACCAGGCCAATGGCGCCCAGGCCCATCAGGGCGTCGTACAGCGGGGCGGTCCATTGCGAGAGGAGCTGCGCAGTATTCATGCCGCCTGCACCTCCACGCGGCCGGCCACGAGGGCGGCGGTGGCGCCGTAGCCACGTTCGATCCAGGCCGCGCCCGGCGCCACGCTGGCGCTCACCGACACCTTGATGGTGGCGGTGCCGGCGTGGTTGGAGACCCTGGCCATCGCCTGGTCGGCGAGGCCGATGCGCTGGGCGTCGTCCGGATGCACGGTGATCTGCGGCCCGAGGGTCAGCGGATGGGCCTGCAGCGCGGCGGCGCGGCGCACCACAGCGTCGCTGCGGTAGATCGCGGGCGCACTGGCCAGCTCAAGGCCCCCGCCATGGTCGCTCACTGCGGCCGCGCCCTGCCCTTCGGCCAACGGCCGCGGCACGGGCTGGATGCCGGCACGCAGGCCGCCAATGTCCACGAAGCCGAAGCCCTCCAGCCCCAGGCCTGCGCCGAGGCTGCGCAGGACGCGCCAGCCGGGCCGGGCCTCGCCCGGCAGCCGGGCGCCCGCGACCGCATGCTGCTCGCGGCCGTCGAGGTTGGTCAGCGTCGCATCGATCTCCGGCAGCGCGCCGATCGGCAGGATGACGTCGGCCACCGCGCGGGTGGACTCGCATGCAAACTGGCTGAACGCCACTACCTGTGCCCCCTTCAATGCTTTCAGGGCCTGGGCCTGGTCGGCAAAGTCCAGTCCGGGCTCGATCCCGTACAGCACGTATGCGGAACGTGCCTGCTCCAGCATGGCCCGCGCATCGTGCGAAGCGGGCAGCACCCCGGCATTGGCCAGACCAAGGGCGTTGGCGCCCTGCGGGATCCGGCACAGCGCCGCCCCGGTGGACCCGGCGAGCGAGGTGGCCGCGGCGCGGATGGCGCCTGCGTGCGGACCCGACTCGGCCAGCGCACCCACGATCACCGCGGCCCGGTCACCCGCGCGCAGCGCGCCGGCCAGTTCACCGGAACCGAGCGCATCGGCGATGCGCGACGGCGCCACGATGTGCTTGCCTTCGATGTCGAAGGTGAAGTCGAAATCCACCGGGTTGACCACGTGGACCCTGGCGCCCTTGCGCCAGGCCTGGCGGACCCGCTGGTGCAGCAGCGGCACCTCGTGGCGCAGGTTGCTGCCCACGATCACGATCACGTCCGCGCGGGAGATGTCGGCAACCGGCATGCCGAAAGCCTCGGAGGCGCCGGCTCCGGCCGGATCCACCTGGCCGATGCGGTGGTCGATATTGCCAGTGCCCAGGCCCTGCGCCAGCCGTGCAAGCAGCGCGCCCTCCTCGTTGGAGGTGGCCGGGTGCACCAGGATGCCCAGGTCGTCGGCGGCGTTGTCGCGCAGGATCTGCGTCGCCTTCGCCAGCGCCTCGTCCCAGCTGGCCTCACGCCAGGCGTCGCCCTCGCGCAGCATCGGCACGGCGGCGCGATCTTCAGCGTACAGGCCCTGGTGCGAATAGCGATCGCGGTCCGACAGCCAGCACTCGTTCACTTCTTCATTGTCGCGCGGCACGGTGCGCATCAGCTCGCCGCGGCGCAGGTGCACGAACAGGTTGCTGCCCAGCGGGTCGTGGTAGCCCAGCGACTCCTTGGCGATCAGTTCCCACGGCCGTGCGCGGAACCGGAACACCTTGTTGGTCAGCGCGCCCACCGGGCACACGTCGATCACGTTGCCCGAGAGCTCGGTGGTCAACGGCTTGCCGTCGTAGGTGCCGATCTGCCGGTTCTCGCCGCGGTACATGGTGCCCAGCTCGTGGGTGCCGGCGATCTCCGCGGTCACACGCACGCAGCGCGTGCAGTGGATGCAGCGGGTCATCTCGGTGGCCACCAGCGGCCCGAGGTCCTCGTCGGGCACGGTGCGCTTGCGCTCGACGAAGCGGCTCACCGAGCGGCCATAGCCGAGCGACAGGTCCTGCAGTTCGCACTCGCCGCCCTGGTCGCAGATCGG
>JAAYXJ010000238.1 GCA_012515985.1 Gammaproteobacteria bacterium | reverse complement strand
GAGACCATCATCCTCGGCCTCGCCCAGGGCTACGCCAACATGGGCCTGCTGCCGCTGCCCGAGATCCAGTACCTGGCCTACTTCCACAACGCCTGCGACCAGATCCGCGGCGAGGCGGCCAGCCTGCAGTTCTTCTCCAACGGCCAGTACCGCAACCCGATGGTGATGCGGATCGCCTCGCTGGGTTACCAGCGCGGCTTTGGCGGCCACTTCCACAACGACAACTCGATCACCGCCCTGCGCGACATCCCGGGGCTGGTGATCGGCTGCCCCAGCCGCGGCGACGACGCGGTGACCATGCTGCGCACGCTGATGGCGCTGGCCAAGGTGGACGGGCGCGTGTGCGCGTTCCTGGAGCCGATCGCGCTGTACATGACCAAGGACCTGCATGAGGCGGGCGACGGCGGCTGGCTGACCTCGTTCCCGGCGCCCGGCGAAGCGATGGAAGTCGGCGCCGAGCGCGTCTACAACCCGGAGGCGACGGACTGCGTGATCCTCACCTTCGGCAACGGCGTGCCGATGAGCCTGCGCGCCGCGCGCAGGATCGAGGCCGAGCACGGCTGGAAGGTGCGCGTGGTGGACCTGCGCTGGCTGCTGCCGCTCAACGAGGAGGCCATCGTGCGCCATGTGGGTGAGTGCGCGCGCACGATCGTGGTCGACGAAGGCCGGCGCAGCGCCGGGGTGGGCGAGGGGATCATCACCGCCATCACCGAGGCGGGGTTCGGCGACCGGCCGCTCAGGCGCGTGGTTGGCGCGGACACGTTCACCCCGCTCGCCGGTGCCGCGTTCCTGGTGATCCCTTCCGAGGAAGACATCATCGCCGCCGCGTCCGACCTGCAGGCGCGCTGACCCGCGCGGGTGGCGTGGCCCTGTAGGAGCGCGCCATGCGCGCGAAGCCGCGTGAATCCGGCTTCGCGGCGGGGCTTCCGTGGTTGTGTTGTGACCGGAGCCACGCGGCGTGGATCGTAGTCACGCGGCTTCGCGCGTAAGACGCGCTCCTACACGGGTCGGGCGGAGCGCGCCTCCGCCGGGGTCAGTCGGCGAACTTGACCCGCACTTCCACCCGGCGGTTGGGTGCCAGGCAATCAATGGTTTCCTGGCTGGCGCGGCCCTCGCATTCCACCACCGGTTCCACGGCGCCGCGGCCGACCGCGGTGATGCGCTCTTCCGGCACCCCGCGTTCGATCAGGTAGTCGCGCACGGCATTGGCGCGTTCGCTGGACACGCGGTGGATCGCGGTGGGGCTGCCAAGGCGGTCGCTGTGGCCGATCACGTGGACGATCTCCACGGGGCGTTCGGCCAGGCGGGCCGCCAGTTCGTCCAGCGCCACGCGCCCTTCGTCGCTGAGATCGTCGATCCCGGATTTCCCGAACGCGAACAGGCCGTCGGCGGACAGGCGTTCGAGGAACGTGGACGGCAACGGCGTCACGTCCTCGGCCGGCGGCGGCTCGGGTTCGGGCGTGGTGGCACAGGCCGACAGCATGGCGATGCAC
This sequence comes from Gammaproteobacteria bacterium, assembly GCA_012515985.1. Taxonomy (GTDB): domain Bacteria; phylum Pseudomonadota; class Gammaproteobacteria; order Xanthomonadales; family Xanthomonadaceae; genus Luteimonas. Next base: position 415 of record JAAYXJ010000238.1, on the reverse strand, counting down.
GCCGCGATGGCGGCGGACAGCATGAGCTTCGAGTTCATTCCCCTTTCCTTGTGTGTTCCCCCATGTCCCGGCCGAATATAGCAGCGGGAATCGGGAACGGTGTGCACGTCCTGTGACAGCTGTGAAACCCGTCTCAGCGCGCCAGGCCGCCCTCCAGCGGCACCGGCTCGGCGGTGGCACCAGCCACCTCCAGCGGGTCCGCGGGCAGGTCCAGCGGGAGCACCGCGAGGGCCTCCGGGCCGGCAGCGCACACCACGCGTCCGACCTCGCTTCCCGCCTGGGACACCCCGGCGCCGGCTTCCACCGGCCCTGCCACCTGCAGGCGCACCAGGGCGCGCTTGGCCTTGCCGAGGAAATGCGTGCGGGCCACGATTTCCTGGCCGGGGTAGCAGCCCTTCTTGACGCTGTAGCCGCG
>JAAYXJ010000042.1 GCA_012515985.1 Gammaproteobacteria bacterium | reverse complement strand
CGACTGCTCGATGCAGCGCCGCCACCAGAAGGTGGTGGAGGAAGCGCCGGCGCCGGGCATCAGCGACGAGCAGCGCGCGGAGATCGGCCGGGTGTGCACCGAGGCCTGCATCCGCATCGGCTACCGCGGCGCCGGCACCTTCGAGTTCCTCTACGAGGACGGCCGCTTCTACTTCATCGAAATGAACACCCGCATCCAGGTCGAGCACCCGGTCACCGAGATGGTCACCGGCATCGACCTGATCCGCGAGCAGCTTTCCATCGCCGCCGGCCGGCCGCTGTCGCTCCGCCAGGAGGACGTGGTGCTGCGCGGGCATGCGATCGAGTGCCGCATCAACGCCGAGGACCCGGAGAGCTTCATGCCCTCACCCGGGCTGGTGCAGCACTTCCACGCCCCGGGCGGGCCGGGCGTGCGGGTGGACACACACGTGTACGCGGGCTACCAGGTGCCGCCCAACTACGACTCGATGATCGGCAAGCTGATCGTGCATGGCGCGGACCGGGAGCAGGCCATCTGCCGCATGCGGGTGGCGCTGAGCGAGATGGTGATCGACGGCATCAAGACCAACATCCCGCTGCAGCAGCGGATCATGCGCGACGTCGGCTTCCAGCAGGGCGGGCAGAACATCCATTACCTGGAGAAGCGCCTGGCCGAGCGCCGCGACAAGTCGCTGTCGATCAGCTGAGGCCGGCTCAGTCGCGGGCGACCCGGCCTTCGTCGGCCACCGGCACCAGCTCCAGTTCGCCCGAGGGCGTCATGGCGTCCGGCGCACCCATCTGGGTGCCCGGGAGCAGGCGCACGCCGGCCGGGGAGGACTGGCTGACCACGGTGACGTACTCGCTGGAGCCGTCGGGCCAGATCACCTGGAAGGTGCTGCCCGGCGGCAGGCTGGAGAACGGCGCCCCGCTCTGGGCGCGGTAGACGGCGGCCAGCTGCGCCGCGCCGCCGATGCGCGCCTCGGGCGGGGACTCCACCGTGGTCACCGTGACCTGCGACAGTTCGCCGTGGTCGGCGCCCACCAGGGCGTGGATCATCACCGCCGCGGCGGTGACCGAATAGGTCGCGAACAGCAGCACCCAGAACCAGAACCTGAGCCTGGGCAGGAATTTTTTCCCGGTCATCGCAGTACTCCCTCGCCCAACAGCGAGTCAGACAGTTGTTTGATCGTTTCCGCCCCGCCCTGCGGCGGGTCCGCGGCGTGCAGGGCCGCTTCGAAATCCTGCGCCGCCCCCGGCGGACACACCCCGCCGTGCGCGCACCAGGCGGTCATCAGCGCGCCCTGCGCGCTGCAATCCATGCCCAGGCGGCACGCGGCCAGCTGCCAGGCCAGCTCGGCCTGGCGGGTACCGGCCACCTGGCCGGCATGGGCCGGGTCGCCGCTGGCGGCCAAACCCATGGCCGGGGCCAGCGCGGAGAATGCTTCCGCGTCGGCTGAATCGCGCACGCGTTCGACCAGCGCGCTGCGATAGCCGGCGTCGTCCTCGAGCGGTTCACCCATGGCCAGCAGCGAGGCCTCGGCGGCCAGGCTGCCGGCTTCGGCCGCCTCCAGCCGCTTGACGATCACCAGGCCCGCGCCCAGTCCGTCCGCGGGGACGAACTGGCGGCAGCGGCGCGCCACGCGCTTGCGCGCGGCGACCATGGATGCAGACCCGGCCAGCCCCATCCGCGCCAGGGCGTCCGTGTCACGCGCGTAGCCCGCGGGATCAGCCGCGTGCGCGGCGCAATAGTCGTACACCCGGCTGACGAACCAGGCGGCCTCGGCGTCCCCGGCCTGGGCGGCCGGCAGCAGGCGCCGCAGGTAGGCGTGGAGGTCATCGGCCTGCTCAAAGCCTTCGGCGAGGCTGGGCAGCCGGTCGCCCGCGTCCGCAGGGCGGGGGGATGTGGATTGCCAGGGCCTGGCTGCGCCCGCGCGCGTTGCACCGGGCTGCCGTGCACTCACCGCCAACGGGCTCCCGGCAACGTCGCGCTGTTCCTCCTGCACCGGGGATCGCGCTTCCTCCACGGCGCCACCGCCGCGCATGCCTGCCAACAGCGCGAGCACCAGCGCCGCAAGCAGCGCCAGCATCCACATTGGCCTGGAAAGCGCCCTGTCCATCCCGATCGCCGCCGCGCGGCCGGTTGCCTGCCTTGAAAGACCGGATGGTAAAGCAAAGCCGTCGCGCCCTTTACCGCGCCAGCCCGCCGCCGCACCATGCCCGTCCCCGAGATGGATGTGATCCATGCCGTACCTGGAACTGTCGCTGCGCTGCAGCGAGGCTGAGCAGCCGCGCTACGAGCGGGCGCTGGATGACGTGGGCGCCCTGGCGGTGACCCTGCTGGACGCCGATGCCGATACCGGCAACGAACACGCGATCCTGGAACCGGGCGTGGGCGAGACGCCGCTGTGGCGCAGCGTGGTGTTGAGCGCACTGTTTCCCCACGACGCCGACGGGCTGATGCTGCTGGCGGCGCTGGATGCGTTCGACCCGGGGCTGGACTGGTCGCGGGTGCGATTCCGCAGCGTGGAGGACGAGGACTGGGAGCGCGCCTGGATGGATACCTACGCGCCGCTGCAGTTCGGCCGCCGCACCTGGATCGTGCCCTGGAACCAGGAACTGCCGGAAGCCGCACGCGCACCCGACGCCGCGGTGGTCCGGCTCGACCCGGGCCTGGCTTTCGGGTCCGGCACCCATCCCACCACGTCACTGTGCCTGCAATGGCTGGACGGCCTCGCCGACGCCGGCGCGCTGCAGGGCCAGCGCGTGCTGGACTACGGCTGCGGCAGCGGCATCCTTGCCCTGGCCGCACTGAAGCTGGGCGCCGCCCACGCCACTGGCGTGGACAACGACCCGCAGGCGCTGGCCGCCAGCCGCGACAACGCCGGGCGCAACGGGGTTTCCGGATCGCTGTCCCTGCACATGCCCGGCGACGCGCCGGCCGCGACGTGGCCGGTGGTCGTGGCCAACATCCTCGCCTCGGCGCTGGACGCACTGGCCGGCACGCTGGCGGCGCGCACTGCGCCCGGAGGGCGCATCGCGCTGTCCGGGATCCTCCAGGGCCAGGAGGAGGCGCTGCTGGAACGCTACGGCGTGTGGTTCGAGCAGCTGTCCGTCGCCCGGGAAAGTGACTGGGTCCGCATCGACGGGGTGCGCAAGGGTGGTTGAATAGGGCCATGTACATCAACTGCCCGAACTGCAGCGCGCTGGTGGCCACCGACCTGGCCACCGGCCTGCCGCCGGAAAAGTGCTCCCGGTGCGGCCATGGCCCCCTGCGGGAGGCGGCCTCGGAAATCACCGCGTTCCCGCCCGCACCCCTGGCGCCACCGCCTGCACCCGCGCCCGGGGAGCCGCAGGCCGCAACAGGGCCCATCTTCATCCCGCTGACACCGTCGAGATCCACCGGGCCTGGCGGCGACGCCAGGTCTCCAGCCCCTCAGCCGCCACCTGATCCGCCGCCCTTGGCATCGGCTCCGGCTGCGACTGCCGCGGAGGCCGCGCCGGGCACGCCGGAGCCGGAGCGGGAATCGGTTGCGGTGGCCGACGCCGGCGCGGTCACGACGACGGCTCCGCCACCGGACAGCCCGACGCGAGCGGACCCCATCCCGCCCCCAACCCCCCTGCCGGACGCGATTGCACCCGCGGCCGGGCCGGCGGATAACGCCGCCGCGCCCCTCGCGGAAGAGGTCTCCTCCGCCGCCGCCGCGCGCCCGGCGCCGCGCTTCCTGGCGCGGCGCGCTGATGCGGCTGCACCGGCCGACCGCCGGCTCGTGGCGACGGCTGCGGGACTCGCGCTGCTGCTGGTGGTGCAGCTGCTGGTGGCCGACCGTGAACGCCTGGCCAACATCGCCGCGTGGCGCCCGCTGGTGGTCGCGCTGTGCACCCCGCTGCCCTGCAGCGTGCCGCCCTGGCGCGAACCTTCGGCCATCAGCGTTGAACAGCGCGACGTGCGGCCGGCGGCCGGCCGGGCGGGTGTCCTTTCGGTCAACGCCACCATCCACAACCAGGCCCGCTGGGCGCAGGCCTGGCCGCAGCTCCTGCTCACGTTCTCGGACCTCGACGGCCGTCCCCTGGGCGTGCGCGCCTTCGAACCGGCGGAGTACCTCTCTGCGCCGCCCGCCGAGGTGACCATCGCCAGCGGGGAGCGGGCCGCGATCGCGATGGAGATCGTGGAACCGTCGCCCCACGCCGTCGCGTTCAACTTCGATTTCCGCTGAGCGGGGCTCCGCCGGGCGCCTGCGGCATTGGCGCCCTCCGGTCGGCCGCGATAGACTCGTTGCCCCTTCCGCCGCACCCCGGTTGCCTTTCCCGCGGCCGCGCGCATGGCGGTCGGGCGCAACAAACGCACCACGGGGAACACTCCTTGAACGCCTCAGATCGCACCGATGCCGCCACCCGTCCCGGCCCGCGGACGCCCCTGCGCGACCATGTCGCCAGATCGGTCCGGCGCTACCTCGGCGACCTCAATGGCAGTGAGACCGACGAGCTTTACCAGATCGCCCTGCGCGAGCTGGAGATCCCGCTGTTCGTGGAAGTCCTCAACCACTGCGATGGCAACCAGAGCCGCGCCGCCGCCATGCTCGGCATCCACCGCGCCACCCTGCGCAGGAAGCTGCGCGACTACGGCCTGAGCTGAATCCCATGACCGCCGATCGACTGCCCGTGCGCCGGGCGCTGCTGTCCGTTTCCGACAAGACCGGGCTGGTTGAACTGGCCCGCGCCCTGGCGGCCCGCAACATCGAGCTGCTCTCCACCGGCGGCACCGCCAAGGCGATCCGCGAGGCCGGCCTGGCGGTGCGCGACGTGTCCGAAGTGACCGGCTTCCCCGAGATCATGGACGGCCGGGTCAAGACCCTGCACCCGAAGGTGCACGGCGGACTGCTTGGCCGGCGCGGGGTGGACGACGCGGTGATGGCCGAACAGGGCATCGAGGCGATCGACCTGCTGGTGCTCAACCTGTATCCGTTCGAGAAGGTCTCGGCCGATCCGGCGGCGAAGTTCGCCGACATCATCGAGAACATCGACATCGGCGGCCCGGCGATGCTGCGCGCGGCGGCCAAGAACTTCGCCTTCGTGGCCGTGGCCACCGATCCATCCCAGTACCAGGGCCTGCTGGCCGAACTGGACGCAAACGACGGCACGCTGTCTGCGCAGACGCGCTACGCGCTGGCGGTGGAAGCGTTCAACCGCGTGGCGCAGTACGACGCGCGCATCAGCGACGTGCTCTCGTCGATCCAGGCGCCCTCCGACGACGGCGCGGCCGCGCGCAGCGCGTTCGCCGGCCAGGCCAACGGCAACTTCATCAAGGTCATGGACCTGCGCTACGGCGAGAACCCGCACCAGCAGGCCGCCTTCTACCGCGACCTGCAGCCGGCCGCGGGCTCGCTGGCGACCTTCGAACAGCTGCAGGGCAAGGCGCTGAGCTACAACAACATCGCCGATGCCGACGCCGCGTGGGAATGCGTGCGCCAGTTCGACGCGCCCGCCTGCGTGATCGTCAAGCACGCCAACCCCTGTGGGGTGGCGGTGGGCAGCGGCTGCGGCGAGGCGTATGCGCGCGCGTTCGATACCGATCCCACCAGCGCGTTTGGCGGCATCATCGCCTTCAACCGCACCCTGGATGCGGCCACCGCGAAGGCCATCCTCGACCGCCAGTTCGTCGAGGTGCTGCTGGCGCCCGACTATGAGGACGGGGCGCTCGACTACGCCACGAAGAAGGCCAACGTGCGCCTGCTGCGCATTCCCGCCGCACCGCCCTCGCCCGGCTTCATCGACGTGAAGCGGGTGGGCTCGGGCCTGCTGATGCAGACCGCCGACGACCGCGTGGTGACCCGCGACGAGCTGCAGGTGGTGACCAGGCTGGTTCCGACCGAAGCCCAGGTGGACGACCTGCTGTTTGCGTGGAAGGTGGCCAAGTTCGTCAAGTCCAACGCCATCGTCTATGCGCGGGACCAGCGCACCATCGGCGTGGGCGCCGGGCAGATGAGCCGGGTGTACTCGGCCCGCATCGCCGGCATCAAGGCGGTTGACGCCGGGCTTGAGGTGGGAGGCTCGGTGATGGCCAGCGATGCGTTCTTCCCGTTCCGCGACGGCATCGACGCGGCGGCGGAAGCCGGGATCAAGGCCGTCATCCAGCCCGGTGGCTCGATGCGCGACGCCGAGGTGATCGCCGCGGCCGACGAGCACGGCATCGCCATGGTCTTCACCGGCGTGCGCCACTTCCGGCACTGAGCCGGCGATAGAATGTCCGTCACCCCAGACGGACCAGCGCCATGAAAGTTCTCGTCATCGGCGGCGGCGGCCGCGAACATGCGCTTGCGTGGAAGCTTGCCCAGTCGCCCCGGGTCAGCGAGGTGCTGGTTGCGCCGGGCAACGCGGGCACCGCCAACGAGCCGGGCTGCCGCAACGTGGACGTGGCCGCGGACGACATCGACGGCCTGCTTGCGCTCGCCGGGCGCGAGTCCATCGCGTTCACCGTGGTCGGCCCTGAGGCGCCGCTGGTCACCGGCGTGGTCGACCGCTTCCGGGACGCGGGCCTGCGCATCTTCGGCCCCACCGCCGCGGCGGCGCGGTTGGAAGGCAGCAAGGCGTTTGCCAAGGAGTTCATGGACCGCCACGGCATCCCCACCGCGCGCCACGCGGTGTTCACAGAAACCGAGGCCGCGCTGGAGTTCCTGCAGGAACACGCCGCCCGCCACGGCGAGGACGCCCCGGTGGTGGTCAAGGCCGACGGCCTGGCCGCCGGCAAGGGCGTGATCGTGGCCAGCGGCCTGGCCGAGGCCGAGGCCGCCGTCACCGACATGCTCTCCGACTACGCCTACGGCGAGGCCGGGGCGCGGGTGGTGATCGAGGAATTCCTGCAGGGCGAGGAAGCCAGCTTCATCGCCATGGTCGACGGCACCCACGCGCTGGCCCTGGCGACCAGCCAGGACCACAAGCGCGTGGGCGACGGCGACACCGGCCCCAACACCGGCGGCATGGGCGCCTACTCGCCGGCGCCCGTGGTCACGCCCGAGGTGCATGCGCGCATCATGCGCGAGGTCATCGAACCCACCGTGCGCGGCATGGCCGCCGACGGCGCCCCGTTCACCGGCTTCCTCTATGCCGGGCTGATGATCGGCGAAGACGGCTCGCCCCGGGTGATCGAGTTCAACGTGCGCTTCGGGGATCCGGAGACCCAGCCGATCCTGATGCGCCTGCAGTCCGACCTGGCCGACCTGGTGGAGGCGGGCATCGATGGAACGCTGGACGCGGCGCAGGCCCAGTGGGATCCGCGGCCGGCGGTTGGCGTGGTGATGGCGGCCGAGGGCTATCCGGGCAAGCCGCGCACCGGCGACACCATCAGCACGTGGGACGTCCCCGAGCCGGAAGACACCAGGATCTTCCACGCGGGCACCCGGATCGAAGGCGCACACGTGGTGACCTCCGGTGGACGCGTGCTGTGCGTGTGCGCGCTGGGCGACACCGTGGCCGATGCCCAGGCCCGTGCCTACTCGGCGGTGGCCGGCATCTCCTGGCACGGCGCCTTCCACCGCCACGACATCGGCTGGCGCGCCATCAAACGCGAACAGGCAGGCACCGACCTGTAGGAGCGCGTCTTACGCGCGAAGCCGCGTGACATCGATCCATGCCGCGGGGCTCCGGATGCTGCACGGTGTCCGGAGCGCCTCCACGAACCATGATTCACGCGGCTTCGCGCCTGAGAGGCGCTCCTACAAACGCAGGAGGCGCGAGGCTTCGAGGAGGACGACGCCGACCGCCAGGCCGATCGCGAACCACTGTGCGACCCCGATCAGCCTGGGCTCCTGGCCGCGGCGGGCGGCGCCAATGCCGCCGACCACCAGCAGCACTACCAGCGGCGCACCCAGCAACAGCCAGGCCCAGGCCGCCACGGCGAGCGTATCGGCGAAGGTGCGCTCGGGGCCAGCCAGCCACAGCAGCGGCAGCGCGAACGCCAGCACGCCCGCCACCATGCAGGCGATGTTGATGGCCATCCGGCGCGGCGGGCCCGCCGTGCCTGGACCGCCTGCTGCAACCGCCCGCTCCCGCGTCATCGATACTTCCGACATTCCCAGACTCCCTCCCCCTTTGAAGGTGGCGGCCCCGGCACACCAGCCGGCGCAATCCTGCCGAATAGCACGGTCGCAGGCGCCGCTGCAATCGTGCGCTGCACCACGCGGCCTGGCCGACACCGGCCTCTGCTAGGCTCCGCCGGTCCCACCGCGGAGGCCCGCATGGCCGGCCACAGCCAGTTCTCGCTGCTCACCCAGCGCCGCTTCCTGCCCTACTTCACGGTGCAGGCGCTGGGCGCGTTCAACGACAACGTCTACCGCCAGGCGATCATCGGCCTGCTGTTCTTCCTGGGCGTGAGCAGCGCCGAGCGCACGCTCTACACCAACCTGGCGCCGGCGATCTTCATCCTTCCCTATTTCCTGTTCTCCGGGATCGCCGGGCAGATCGCCGAGCGCATGGAGAAGCAGCGACTGATCCGCATCACCACGCTGATGGAGATCGGCATCATGTCGGTGGCCGCGATCGGCTTCCTGGCCTCGAACATGATCGTGCTGCTGGTGGCGCTGTTCTTCACCGGCGTGCAGGCGGCGCTGTTCGGGCCGGTGAAGTACTCGATCCTGCCCTCGGTGCTCAGGCCCGAGGAGCTGACCGGCGGCAACGGCCTGGTCGAGATGGGCACCTCGATCTCAATCCTGTGCGGGATGATCTACGGCGGGCTCATCTACCAGGTGGCTGGCGCCTGGGGGCCGGAGAGCGCGGCCGCCTCGATCGTGGCGCTGGCGATCCTGGGCAACATGGCCGCGCGCCGGATCCCGGTGGTCGATGCCGGCGACCCGTCGCTCAAGGTCAGCTGGAACCCGTTCCCCGAGAACCTCAGGGTCTGGAAGCTCACCCGCCGCACCCCTGCGGTGCGCAATGCGGTGCTGGGCGTGTCGTGGTTCTGGTTCATCGGCACCATGATCACCGCGCAGCTGCCCACCTATGCGGAGGTCAACCTGGGCGGCGCGCAGGAGCTTTACATCTTTGCCCTGGCGCTGTTCTCGGTGGGCGTGGGCGTGGGCTCGCTGCTGTGCGAGAAGCTGTCCGCGCGCACGGTGGAGATCGGCCTGGTACCGCTGGGCGCGCTGGGCGTGAGCGCCTTCATGCTGGACCTGTATTTCGCCCGTCCCGGCGAAGCCCTGGCCGCCGGGCTGGGGGCGGCGGACTTCCTGCGCCAGCCGGGCAGCTGGCGCATCGCCATGGACCTGGCCGGCATCGGCCTGTTCGTGGGCTTCTACGTGGTGCCGCTGTACGCGCTGATCCAGAGCCGCACCCCGCGCGGCGAGCTGTCGCGGGTGATCGCCGGCATGAACATCCAGAACGCCGTCTTTATCGTTTCGGCGGCCCTGGCGGGCATCGCGGTGCAGCGCCTGCTGGGCTGGAGCATCCCGCAGCTGTTCCTGGCCCTGGCGATCGCCAACCTGCTGGTGGCCACGTATATCGTCACCATCGTTCCCGAGTTCCTGATGCGCTTCCTGAGCTGGCTGCTGGTGCGCACGCTGTACCGGCTGCGCATCCAGGGCATCGAGGAGCACGTGCCCGACGAAGGGCCCGCGCTGCTGGTGTGCAACCACGTCAGCTACATGGACGCGCTGGTGCTAGCTGCGAGCACGCCGCGGCCGGTGCGCTTCGTCATGTACCACCGGATCTTCGACATCCCCGTGCTGCGCTGGATCTTCCGCACCGCGCGGGCGATCCCGATCGCGCCGGAGAAGGAGGATCCGGCGCTGATGCAGCACGCGTTCGACGAGATCGACCGGACCCTGGCCGAGGGCGGGCTGGTGGCGATCTTCCCCGAGGGCCGGCTGACCGCCGACGGGGAGATTGCGGCGTTCCGACGCGGCGTCGAGCGCATCGTGGAGCGTGCGGCCGGGCGCGGCCAGGCGGTGCCCGTGGTGCCGATGGCACTGCAGAACATGTGGGCGAGCATGTGGAGCCGGCGCGGCGCGCGGGCCGGCGAGGGATGGCTGGGACGGATGCGCCTGCCGCGCCGCCTGCGCGCACGCATCGGCGTTGTCGCAGGCCCGCCGGTCGCCGGTGCCGATGCCACCGCGGCCAGCCTGGAGGCCGCGGTCAGGAACCTGCGCGGCAACAACCCGTAAGCGGACCTACGCCAACGCCTGGTACCAGCGCTCGATCAGCCGGCGGGCGATCGACACCGGCGCCGACAGTTGCACCGGCCCCTCGCCGCGCAGCGCAGCGCCGATCTCATCGCGGGTGAACCAGCGCGCGGCCTCCAGCTCGTGGCTGTCGGGCACGGGTTCGTCGGGCTCGGCATCGGCCTCGAAACCCAGCATGAGGGAAGAAGGGAACGGCCACGGCTGCGAAGCCAGATAGCGGCAGGCACGCACCCGCACCGCCGACTCCTCGTAGACCTCGCGCATCACCGTCTGCTCAAGGGTCTCACCGGGCTCCACGAATCCGGCCAGCACGGACCAGCGCCCCGGCGGCCAGCCCGGCTCGCGGCCCAGCAGCAGGCGCTCGCCGTCGGTCACGGCCACGATCACCGCCGGATCGGTGCGGGGGTAATGCTCGATGCCGCAGTCCGTGCAGCGGCCCAGCCACCCCGCGCGTTCGAACGCCAGCCTGCCGCCACAGGCGCCGCAGAAGCGGTGCCGCGAGCGCCAGTGCAGCACGGCGCGGGCCTGGGCGAACGCCGTGGCTTCCCGCACCGGCCACAGCGAGGCCGCCGCGCGCAGGGCCAGGCGACCGGGGGACTGGACCCCGGCTGTTTCAGCCGGCATCGCGAACCAGCCCCGGCCCTCGTCCAGGCCCAAGAACACCGCGTCGGCGGGCAGCGCCTCCGCGACGTCCCCGGGCTGGACCGCCAGCAGGGCATCGTCCGCGTCCACCAGGACCATGCCGTCGGAGTCAAGCAGCAACAGGCGCGCCCGAGGCCAGAGATCCTCGAGCGCGGCGGCATCGGTACGCAGGTGTTCGGCGCGGTCCAGCGGCGCGTCGACGAAGGCGAATGACATGCGCCAATCATCGCACGGCGGCCGGCGCCGGCAAGGGCTACATGGTGAAGCTGGAACCGCAGCCGCAGGTGGTCTTGGCGTTGGGGTTGCGGATGGTGAACTGGGCCCCGTGCAGGCTCTCCACGTAGTCCACGGCCGAGCCCATCAGGTACTGCAGGCTGAGCGG
>JAAYXJ010000237.1 GCA_012515985.1 Gammaproteobacteria bacterium | reverse complement strand
CGCCCGACAGGCCGGCCGCCCAGACTGCCACCCCGGCCCCGGCCACTTCCGGCCCGCCCACGTCCAGGCCGTAGAGCACCGCGGCCGCCACCAGCAGCCCCGAGCCCGCGATCGCCGCCACCGCGCGGCGCTGCAGCGACCGGATTTCTCCGGTGAGCCGGACCAGGTCGTACGAGCGCATCTGCAGCTCGTGCCGGCCGGAAACCTGCTGGTCAAGCCAGGCGTGCACCAGCCGCGGCATCTCCGGGGCCTTCGTCACCAGCTCGGGCAGCCGGCGGCGGAACTCGCGCGCGAGCCGGCGCGGGCTGTAGCGCTCGGCCAGGATCCGCTCCAGCACCGGTCGCGCCACCGCCCAGATGTCGATCTCCGGGTCCAGCAGCCGGCCCAGGCCCTCGATGCTGAGCAGGGTCTTCTGCAGCAGGATCAGCTGCGGCTGCAGGGTCAGCTCGTATTTCTGCGCGGTGCGGAACAGCTTGCCCAGCACCTCGGCCAGGGAGATCTCCGACAGCGGCCGTGTGAAGTACGGCTCGCAGACCCCGCGCACCGCCGCCTCCAGCTCGTCCAGGCGCACATGCGCCGGCATCCAGCCGGCCTGCAGGTGCAGCTCGGCGATGCGGCGGTAGTCGCGGTTGAAGATGGCCATGAAATTCTCGGCCAGGTAGTACTGGTCCTCGCCCGAGAGCTGGCCCATGATCCCGAAATCCAGCGCGATGAAGCGCGGATTGTCCCTGCGGTGCTCATCGACCCAGATGTTGCCGGCGTGGGCATCGGCGTGGAAGAAGTTGTCGCGGAAGACCTGGGTGTAGAACACCCGCACGCCCTTGGCGGCAAGCGCCTTGCGGTCGATGCCGGCCGCGTCCAGGGCGGCGATGTCATCCGCGGGAATGCCGCGCACGCGCTCGAGCGTCAGGACGCGTTCGGCGGTGTGCGACCACACCGGCTCGGGCACGTACAGATCGGCCGATCCCAGCCAGTTGCGCCGCAGCACCGACGCATTGGCGCCCTCGCGCTGCAGGTCCAGCTCGGCGGCCAGCGTGGCCTCGATCTCGGCCACGATCTCGCGCGGGCGGATCCGGTTGGCACGCGGATGAGTGCGCTCCACCAGGCCTGCCAGGCTGCGCAGCACGGCGATGTCGGCGGCCACCTGCTTTTCGATCCCGGGCCTGAGCACCTTCACCACCACCTGCCGCGCCGGCGCGCCACCGTCGCCGGGCAGCGTGGCCGCGTGCACCTGGGCGATCGAGGCCGAGGCCAGCGGCTCGAGTTCGAAGCTTGCGAAGGCCTCGTCGATGTCGCGTCCCAGCGCCCGTTCCACCAGCGAGCGGGCGGCAGCGCCGTCGAACGGCGCCACCCGGTCCTGCAGCAGGGCCAGCTCTTCGGCCAGGTCGGGTGGCACGAGGTCGCGGCGGGTGGAAAGGATCTGCCCGAACTTGACGAACAGCGGCCCCAGCTCCTGCAGCGCCAGCCGCAGCCGGGCACCGCGCGGCAGCGCGGCCACTTCCTTCGGGGCGCGCGGCACGAACGGGCGCAGCAGCCGCAGCCAGCGCTCGGCCGCGCTGCCGTCCAGCAGCGAGTCGAGGCGGTAACGCAGCAGCACCCGGCCGATGCGCGCAACCCGCAACGCTGCGCTCATGCGGCCGGTCCCAGCGCGGCGCGCAGCCGCCGGATGCGCGCGTCAATGCGCTCGACGTCGTCGCGCAGGATGTCCACGTCCTCGCAGAACGCCTCCAGCTCCGCGCGCGGCACGACGTCGCGCGACTCCTCGCTGACGTACTCCGCGGCGCTGCGTGCCAGCGACTGCCCGGTCACCTTCGCCTGGCGCAGGGCGCCGGCCAGCGCGCGCGCGACCTGCACGCCGACCACGTCCCCGAAGACCGCGGCGAAGGGCGCTTCCCAATCCGGATCGAAACCGCGGGCCAGGGCCTGCACCCGCCGGGCAAGTTCGGCATCACCTTCAATGCGCATCTTCCCGACCGGCGCGCCGTCGCCCGGGCGCAGGCCCGGAAGCTGGGACAGCAAGCCTGACAGCGTGCTGCGCACCGCCAGGTCCGGCTCCTGCCCCTCCTCCACCGGCCCGACCAGCAGCTGGCGGTCGCGCACCGTGAGCTGCAGGGCCAGCGGCGGCGAATCCAGCTTCAGGACCAGCCGGCGTCCTTCCAGCGGCCCGAGCGCCTCGCGGGTGTCCGGATCCAGCGCCAGGGCGCGCGCCAGCGCCGCCTCCAGGGCGCGGCCGGCGAGCGGCTTGAACGATGGGAACGGGCTGGAGCGGGGATCGGGCATGGCGGCATTGTAGCGGTGGCAACGGCGCAGTATGCCCGCCGCTGAACAGGCGGCGCGCGACCGCACACCGTGTCCGAGTTTCAACGAAAAAGCCCGCCGTTTCCGGCGGGCCTGGTCAGGGCGGTGCGGCGGTCAAACCCTGGGGCCGCGACCCCGGATCAGCGAGATCACTGCGATCACCAGGAACAAGACGAACAGGATCCAGGCGATGTTGGTCATCGCGCCCGCGATTCCCGAGAACCCGAGCACCGCGGCAATGATGGCCAGAACGAAGAACAGAATGGCGTAGTTGAGCATGGTCTCGACCTTTCCCTTCAAGGGTGTTGGGGCTGGTATGGGCGATCTTGCAGGGGGGTCGGTATTCAGCTGGTGATGATGAACCGGGCCGTCGGCGTCCTTTCAGCGTCGTGACCGGGGCGTGATTTCAGCGACCCTGCCAGGCCCGCTCCAGACGCTCCAGTCCTTCGGCGATGGACACGCGCGGCACGTAGCCGAAGTCGCGGGTGGCCGGGGCCATGTCGTACCAGTGGGTAGTACTGAGCTGTTCGGCCAGGAAGCGCGTCAGCGGCGGCTCGCCCGGCAGCCGCAGCAGCGGCCACAGGGTTTCCCCCACGGCGCCAATGGCATAGGCGGCCCGGAACGGCACCGACCTGGTCACCGGCGGCGCGCCGGCGGCGGCCAGCAGGGCGTTGAGGATCTCGCGCACGGGCTTTGGTTCGCCGTTGCTGATGAAGTACGCCTTGCCGGCGCAGGCCGCGCCCGGGGCCAGGTGGCCGAAGGCATCGAAATGGGCCTGCGCGGCATTGTCGATATAGGTGGTGTCGATGCGGTTGCTGCCATCGCCCACCAGCCGCAGCCGGCCGGCCCGGGCGCGTTCCACCAGCCGCGGCAGCAGCTGGTTGTCGCCCGGCCCCCAGATCAGGCGCGGGCGCAGCGCCACCGTGGCCAGCTCCGGCCCGTTGGCCGCCAGCACCGCTTTTTCGGCGATGGTCTTGGTGGTGGCATACGGCGCCTTGAAGCCGCTGCCGTACGGAACCGATTCCGCCGTGCCGCCCTCCACCGGGTGGGTCTTGCGGTGCGTAACGCTGGGGGTGGAGGTATAGACCAGCCGGCCGATGCCGTGCGCGCGGCAGGCATCGAGCACGTTCTGCGTACCCACGACGTTGGCGCGGTGGTAGCTGTCGTAATCGCCCCAGGCCCCGGCCTTGGCGGCGTTGTGGAAGATGGCGTCGGCGCCGCGCGTGGCGGCCATGACGGCGTCGGCGTCGGCCAGGTCGCCGCGCACCTGGCGCACGCCCAGCGCGTCCAGCTCCGGGTAGTGGCCGCGGTTGAAGCTGGTGACCTCAAGCCCGCGTTCCACCAGGCCGCGGCACAGGGCCTGGCCAAGGAAGCCGCCGCCGCCGGTGACCAGGACCTTCATCGTCCTTCCTCCCGGGCTGCGCCGTGCCCCGCCGGATTACGCGCCAGCTGCGCGCGCGCCCACCTTGCCAGCTGCGGCCGGCCGATCTTGGCGTTGTGGCGGATGTCGACCGGGAAGCCCGGGTGGAACAGGAAAGTCTCCACCTTTGCCGTGTGCACGTGGCCTTCGCCCAGGTGGCGCAGCTCCGCGACGATGCGCGGATACTGGTCGCGGGAGACGCCCGGCCCCGCCTCCACGCACAGCACCGGCCGCTGCCTGCCGGGCTCGCCCACGCCCACCAGCGCGGTGCGGGCAACCTCCGGATGGGCATTGAAGACCGGCTCCACCTGCTCGGTGCAGAGGGTGCCGGCATCGGCGGTGACCACGCGCTCGGACTTGCGGCCGCAGAACCACAGCCGGCCCTCGCCGTCGAAATAGCCCAGGTCGCCCATGCGGTGGACGATGCGCTCGCCGCCCCCGGGCAGCGGCTCGCGGATCTTGGCCAGGCGGGTCTGTTCGTCGCGGTTGAAATAGGCGTCGGTGGTGGTGGGGCCGGCCACGGTGATTTCGCCCGCCAGGCCGCCGCCCACCACCAGGTCGTCGGACCACTCGGGGATGGCCTCGTCGCTGACCCGGATGATGCGTACCTCGTTGGGCGGCACCGGCCGGCCCACGCAGGTGCCGGCACCCTGGGCGGTGCGATCGCGCAGTGCCACCAGCTCGCGGCCCTCGATGATCGATACCGGCAGGCACTCGGTGGCGCCGTAGGGCGTCCAGAAACTGGCGTCGTCGGGCAGCAGTTCGCGCATCCGCGCGACCACCTGCGAAGGCACCGGGGCACCGGCGGAGGTCACCCGCTTCAGGCCGGGCAGCGGCTTGCCGTATTCGGCCAGCACCCGCATCAGCGCCGGCGAACCGAACAGCTGGTCCACGCCGAAGCGCTCGATCGCCGCGTGCAGCTTGACCGGACTGGCCTGCGCGGGCCGGGTCGGATCCATGTCCGGGATGATCGAGGTCAGGCCCAGCGCCGGGTCGAACAGGGCGAAGGGCGGGAAGGTCGGCAGGTCCACCCCGCCGGGCCGGATGCCGAACGACTCGCCCAGCATCTTCGCCTGGGCCATGAAATGGCGGTGCCGGTACACCACGCCCTTGGGCACGCCCGTGGAGCCGCTGGTGAACAGGATCGCGGCCATCTCAT
>JAAYXJ010000041.1 GCA_012515985.1 Gammaproteobacteria bacterium | reverse complement strand
CCACGAGGCAAGCGGTGCGTTGAGGAAGGTTTCCACCCGCCCGGCCACGGCCGGCAGCACCGGCCGCAGCGCGGCGGCCAGCACCCGGAACAGGTTGAGGCCCTGGGTGCACACGGCCTGCAGTTCGGCGTCGGCGCCTTCCTGTTTGGCGATCACCCACGGCTTGCGCTCGTCGATGTACCGGTTGGCCTCGTCGGCGAGCGCCATTGCCTGCCGCAGCACGGAGGAGGGCTCGTTGCGGTCGTAGGCCGCGCGGATCGGGCCCAGCGCCTGCACGAAGCGTTCGTACATCCCCGGCTCCGGCAGCGCGTCGGCCAGGCGGCCATCGAAGCGCTTGTTGATGAAGCCGGCGCAGCGGCTGGCGAGGTTGACGAACTTGCCGACCAGGTCCGAGTTCACCCGGGTCACGAAATCCGACAGGTTGAGGTCGAGGTCGTCCACGCCCCCGGCCGACTTCGCGGCGAAGTAATACCGCAAGGCTTCCGGGTGCAGCCCGCTGTCGAGGTAAGTGCGGGCCATGATGAAGGTGCCCCGCGACTTGGACATCTTGGCGCCATCGACCGTCAGGTAACCGTTGACGTGCAGGCGCGTGGGTACCCGCAGCCCGGCGCCCTTGAGCACCGCCGGCCAGAACAGGCCGTGGAAGTTGATGATGTCTTTGCCCAGGAAATGGTGCAGCTCGGCTTGGCTGCCGGGCGCGAATTCGGCTTCGAAATCCAGCCCCTCGCGCTCGCACAGGGCCTTGAAGCCGGTGAGGTAGCCGATCGGTGCATCGAGCCACACGTAGAAGAACTTGCCCGGATGACCGGGGATCTCGAAACCAAAGTAGGGCGCATCGCGCGAAATGTCCCACGCACGCAGGCCGCCTTCGCCGTCCAGCCACTCCTGCAGCTTGGACTTCACGCCGGGAACCGCGACATCACCTGCCAGCCATTCGCGCAGGAAGCTTTCGAAATTGCCCAGCTCAAAGAAGAAGTGCTCGGATTCACGCAGCTCCGGCGTGGTGCCGGAGAGCACCGACTTCGGTTCCTTCAGGTCCGTGGGCGAATAGGTCGCACCGCACTGCTCGCAGTTGTCGCCGTACTGGTCGGCCGTGCCGCAGCGCGGGCAGGTGCCCTTGATGTAGCGGTCGGGCAGGAACATGCCCTTGGCCGGATCGTAGAACTGCTCGACCGTGCGGCGGCTGATGTGGCCGGCCTCGTCCAGGCGTGCGTAGATCGCCTCGGTCATCTGCCGGTTGCGATCGGAGTGGGTGGAGCCGTAGTGGTCGAAGGCGACCCCGAAATCGGCGAAGTCGCGCTCGTGGGACGCCTGGATGCCGGCGATGAAGTCTTCCGGCGAGGTGCCGGCCTTCTCCGCGGCCAGCATGATCGGCGTGCCGTGGGTGTCGTCGGCGCATACATACCAGGCCGTGCCGCCGGCCATGCGCCGTGCCCGCACCCAGATGTCGGTCTGGATGTAGCCGACCAGGTGGCCCAGGTGCAGCGGGCCGTTGGCGTAGGGCAGGGCGGTGGTGACGTAAGCGGTGCGGGACATGGCGTGGGGCATTGAAAAGGCAGGGGATTATCGCATGCGGGCGTACCCCGGGGCCCGTCCGCCCGCGCCCGCAAAGCACAAGGCCCGGGACGGGCCCGGGCCTTGTGCTGGAACCTCCCGGCCTCCGGGCCTTACTCCCGGTGCCAGATCTGCTCGCGGCAGATGAAGACGAGGCAGCCCGAGACACCAAGCTGGTCCTCGCCATGCATCTGCATCTTGGCCCGGTAGCTGCGCCCGTTGGCTGGATCCAGGATGGTGCCGCCCGCCCAGTCGTCGTCCTTCGGGGTCAGGCCCCAGAGGATGGTCATGCCCTGGATCGGCTGGTCCTTGCGCTCGCCCGAGCACTTGTCGCAGACCGGGTTGGGCCCCTTGTCCGACTGCAGGATCTCCACCACCGTCCCCTGCAGGGTGCCGTCGGCGGCGCGGCTGATCTCGACGATGGACTTCGCCTGCCCGGTCTCGTCATCGATGGTTTTCCAGCGGCCCTCGGGGCCGGACTGGGCCAGTGCAGCGAGCGGCAGCAGGGACAAAGCTGCGAGGAACGTGCGAATGCGCATTGGAGTCTCCCGTGGTGGTCGGCCAAACCGGGCAGCGCCCGGATGTCCCACTGTTATACCTGACCGCCAGGGTTCCTTGTCGGATCCCCGGCAATCGTGCTGCACTGGCAGTAGAATGGACGGTATGCAGACCGCCACGCCCAACACCCCCGTCCACCCCCGCGCCGTCCAAGGCGAACTCAAACCTCTCCCCAATGTCCGCAACATCATTGCCGTTGGCTCCGGCAAGGGCGGCGTCGGGAAATCCACGACGTCGGTCAACCTGGCGCTTGCGCTGGCCGCAACCGGCGCGCGCGTGGGGATCCT
>JAAYXJ010000236.1 GCA_012515985.1 Gammaproteobacteria bacterium | reverse complement strand
CCATCGACTTGTACTGCGCCGCCGACAGCGGATACAGGGCCAGCTTGACCACGACCACCAGGCCGACGATCGCCCAGCCCCAGTTCTTGACCAGGCCGTGGATCTTGTCGAGCAGCCAGAACAGCCATTCGCCCAGGAAGGCCATGGCCGAGAAGCGCGAGTAGTCGATGGCGCGGTCCAGGCCGCGCACGTCCTGGGCCTTGATCTGGTCAACCAGCTTGGGGCCCACCAGCAGGCGCGCCTCAAGGCTGGCCTGCTGTCCGGGCGCCACGCTCAGTCCCGGGCCCAGCTGGCGCACGAGGTAGCGCGGGCCGTCGGTGTGCACCGAGATGGTGGTCTGGTCTTCCGGCCGCGGGATCCAGGCGCTGAAGAAATGGTGCTGCAGGATCGCGATCCAGCTTTCGGTGGCGCGCAGGTTGAGCGGGCCGTCCTCGGCGAAATCGGCGAACGGGTGGCGGGTATAGCCGCCCTCGTCGCTGTACCAGGTGGCGCCGTTGAAGCTGAATGACTCGGGGTTGGTCATGCCGCGGCTGATCCGCGGCGGCACGCGCGACAGCTGGCGATAGATGTAGCCCTGCCACGGCTGGCCGCCGGCGTTGACCACGGTGTCCTGCACGTCGATGGCATAGGAGCCCGGGCGCACGGTGAAGGTGCGGCGGATCTGCACGCCCTCGGGGCCGTTCCAGATGAACGGGACCGAGACCTCCTGGCCTTCCCCGGTCGCGCGGTACTCGCGCTCGCCGCCTTCGGCCACGAAGCCCGCCTCGTGCGTGGGCGCGGCGTGGGCCTGGCTGACCCAGCCGCTCTGCGCGGCGTACCAGCGCGCCGGATCGGTGTCGAACAGCTTGACCGGCGGGCTGTCCTCATCGCGCGACTGCGGATACTGCAGCAGCGCGGCGTCCACCACGTTGCCCTTTTCCAGCACCAGGCGCAGCACGTCGGTGGTCACGGTGACGCGCTCGCCGGGAGCCGCCCCGGCGGCCTGCGCCACCGCGGCTTCCGGGCCGGCCGGCGGGGCCACCGGCACGTTGGGCGCGGACGGGACCGAGGCGCCCTGGCCGCCAGCCTCCGCGGCTGATGGCACCGCGCCCGCCTGCACATCGGCCGCCACCGGCGGCTCCGGCGCCGCCTCGACGTTGGCCTCCTTGCGCCATTCCATCCACAGCAGGATTGCCACCATGAGCCAGGCGAAAATCAGGAGGGTGCGGGTCTGGTTCATCGGACAGGCAGGCTCACTGGCCGGTAGGATCCGGCGCGGATGGTCGGGTGGGGGCAGCGGCAGGGGAGCCGGGCATTGTGCCGTCCGCAGCCGGGACGGGCAACGCGCCGGCCCGGCGCAGCAGCGCCTGCAGGCCCTCGCGAAGTGCCGGGCCGGTGGCCCGGGCCGCTGGCGCACGCGCCACGACGACATAGGCGCCGGGGCGCAGCGCGGGCCTGAGCTGGCGGAACTGCTCGCGCAGCTGGCGCTTGATGCGGTTGCGTCCAACCGCGGTGCGATCGACCTTGCGCGAAACCGCCAGGCCCAGCCGCGGCGGCGCGCCGTCGTCGTGCCAGAGCAGGGCCATCAGTGGAGAGGCGGTGCGCCGCCCGTGGGCGAAAACGCGGTCGAATTCCGCGCGCGCGCGGACGCGCGCCTGCCTGGGAAAGGCGGCGCTCATGGGCGTGGAACAGGCTGGGGGCGCAGCGACCGCACCATGGCGGCCATGCGCCGGGCGCGGGCTCAGGCCGACAGGCGCTTGCGGCCCTTGGCGCGGCGGCGGGCCAGGATCTTGCGGCCGTCGGCGGTCTTCATGCGGGCACGGAAGCCGTGGTCGCGCTTGCGCTTGAGGTTGCTGGGCTGGAAAGTGCGCTTGGTGGCCATTTCGGGTTCTCGTGCGAAAGGTGCGGCGGTAAACGAACCGGGAATGGTAGCCACGAAGCGCCGGCAAGGTCAAGCCGGGGGGCACCTGCCGGTGCGCCCCGCCGGGGGCGGTGGTAGGCTGACCGGCCCGTTGCCTTCCCCTCCGCCGGCCCTGCCCGGGCCCGGCGCGGGGCCGCCTTTTCGCGCCTGCAAGACGAGACACCCGCATCACGATGGAAGCCTGGCCCCGCTGCCTTGAACGCCTCGAAGCCGAACT
>JAAYXJ010000235.1 GCA_012515985.1 Gammaproteobacteria bacterium | reverse complement strand
CGGAGGCGGCGTCCGCCAACTCGCCGGGGCCGCCGTCCCAGAAGCCCTGGGACCGTCCAACGCCGCGGAAATTGAACCTCAATACGGAAAAGCCGCGCTGCGCGAACGTGTAATAGAGGCTGTAGACAACCTGGTTGTTCATCGTGCCCCCGAACTGCGGATGGGGGTGCAAGATGAGGGCGATGGGGCTGTCGCTGGCCGGCTCGTGATGGTAGCGGGCCTCGATACGGCCCGCAGGCCCATTAATGATCAGCTCGGGCATCGGTTTTTCTTCTGTCTACTCGGGTTCGAGGTGGGTCTGGCGAGGGGCTTATCCCTGGGCTCAACGCGGACGGCGGGCGACCCTCGGCCGCACTCACAAAAACGTGCCTCAAAGAATGCTTGATTTCCCCGCTCGGAATTTTCATATTCGGGGTGCAAATTTAGAATAGTTCAAAAGGATCGGCCGATCCGGCGATCCTCGCGTGCACCCATCGTGAACGGCGTCTCCTTAGCACACGTGGGGTGGTGAAATGCAAGCGGTATGCGCCTTCGTGCACCGGCGCGGCCCTGGCCCTTGGAGGGGTAGGCAAGGATGGAGCTCAATACTCGTGGCCGCTACGCCGTTATGGCGATGGCAGATCTCGCGAAACACGGCGACGGCGGCACGGTGGCGTTGTCAGCCGTGGCGCAGCGTCAACGCATCTCCCTCGATTACCTGGAGCAGTTGTTCCTGAAGCTGCGCCGCGCGGGGCTGGTTGCCAGCACGCGTGGGCGCCACGGCGGCTACAAGCTCGGCCGGCCGGCGTCCGACATCCACGTCGCCGAGATCATGGCCGCCGTCGAGGAGGGCACGCGCATGACACGCTGTTTCGGCGACTCGAACCCGTGCATGGGTGAAACGCGTTGTCTCACCCACGATCTCTGGACCGCGCTCGGCGCGCAGATCGAAGGATTTCTGGCCAGCGTCAGCCTGCGCGACGTGGTGGAAGGCGACATCCCCGCCGCCTCGCCTTCGCGTCCTGTGATGACGAGCGCTCCGGAAACCCAGACGTCTCCGATGGAGAGGCAGCCACAGTGACGAGCGCTCCGCGTAAATATCTCGATTACAACGCCTCGGCCCCGCTTCGCGCCGAAGCGCGGGCTGCCATGCTGCGCGCGCTCGACCTCCCGGGAAATCCCTCGTCGGTGCACGCCGAGGGGCGGCACCAGCGCGCCATCGTGGATGACGCGCGCGATGCGGTCGCAGCACTCGTCAATGCGCGCCCGTCCGAGGTCGTGTTCACGAGCGGCGCCACCGAATCCAACACGTGGGCGCTTTCGGCGCCGTGGACGCGTGTTGCATTCGCTGACGTCGAGCATGTCTCCGTGCGCGAGCCCGCGGCGCAGATTGCAGCCGCGCGCGGGTGCGAGGCGATTCCGCTTCCGGTGTCGGACGCAGGCGTCGTCGACTTCGCGTCGGCGCCGTCCGGACCCGGCACGCTCGTCGTGCTGCAAATGGCGAACAATGAAACGGGCGTGTTGCAGGACGTGGCGCGGGCCGGGATTTGGGCGACGGAGCACGGCGCGCGTCTTCATACCGACGCCGTGCAAGCGCCCGGCCGCGTCAAAATCGATTTCGCATCCCTTGGCGTGCACACCATGAGCTTGTCCGCCCACAAGATCGGCGGGCCGAAGGGTGCCGGTGCGCTCGTCATCGGCGCGGGTGTCGATCTCGATCCGCTCTTTACCGGCGGCGGGCAGGAGCAGCGCCGGCGCGCGGGCACGGAAAACGTGGCCGCCATCGCCGGTTTCGGTGCCGCGGCCCAGGCCGCGCTTGCCGATCTCGACGCCGCGGCACGCGTGCAGCGCCTGCGCGATTCCCTCGAAGCGGACATCCTCCGCGCGACCCCCGGGGCGGTGATCGTCGCGCAAGAGGCGGCGCGGCTTCCCAACACGTCGGCGATCGCCCTTCCCGGCACATCGGCCGAGACGCTGGTGATCAAATTCGACCTCAAGGGGTTTGCGGTGAGCGCGGGAGCTGCGTGCTCATCGGGAAAGGTCGGCGCGAGCCATGTGCTCAGCGCCATGCGACTCAAGCCCGAGATCGCGCGCAGTGCGATCCGCGTGAGCCTCGGGACCGACACGACGGACGCGGATGTCGCAGCATTCGTTGCGGCATGGCGGGACATTCACGGCGGCGCTTCGGTGGCCGCCTAAAACGAGATCCGTTAACGGAGCGGCCGCGGCGGGCCGCACACAGAAGGTGTGTTTGAATGGCAGCAGTGAAAGAGACGATCGACACGGTGAAGACGATCGACGTCGATCAATACAAGTACGGCTTCGAAACCAACATCGAGACCATCAAGGCCCCGCGCGGGCTCAATGAGGACATCGTCCGCTTCATTTCCGAGAAGAAGGGCGAACCTGAGTGGATGCTCGACTGGCGGCTCGAGGCCTATCGGCGCTGGCGCAACATGACGGAGCCGTCGTGGGCGAAAGTGAGCTATCCGAAGATCGACTTCGAGAACCTCTACTACTACGCGGCGCCCAAGAGCACCGAGGGGCCGAAGAGCCTCGACGAGGTCGATCCGGAACTGCTCGCCACGTACGAGAAGCTCGGCATCCCGCTCAAGGAGCAGGCCGTGCTCGCGGGCGTCGAGGGCGCGCGCGTGGCCGTGGACGCCGTGTTCGACAGCGTGTCCGTCGTGACGACGTTCAAGGAAGAGCTTGCCAAGGCCGGCGTAATCTTCTGCTCGATCTCGGAAGCGGTGCGCGAGCATCCCGAACTCGTGAAGAAGTACCTCGGCTCGGTCGTGCCGCAGGCCGACAACTTCTATGCCGCGCTCAACTCGGCGGTGTTCTCGGACGGCTCGTTCGTCTACGTGCCGGAGGGCGTGCGCTGCCCGATGGAGCTGTCGACCTACTTCCGCATCAACGAGGCCAAGACCGGCCAGTTCGAGCGGACGCTGCTGATCGCCGACGAGGACTCCTACGTGAGCTACCTCGAGGGCTGCACGGCGCCCTCGCGCGACGAAAACCAGCTTCACGCGGCGGTGGTCGAGCTGATCGCGCTCGACAACGCCGAGATCAAGTACTCGACGGTGCAGAACTGGTACCCCGGCGACGAAAACGGGATTGGCGGCATCTACAACTTCGTGACCAAGCGCGCGCTGTGCAAGGGCGCGCGCAGCAAGGTGGTCTGGACCCAGGTCGAGACCGGTTCGGCGATTACCTGGAAGTACCCGTCCTGCGTGCTGCTGGGCGACGACTCGGTTGGCGAGTTCTATTCCGTGGCGCTCACCCACCATGCCCAGCAGGCCGACACCGGCACCAAGATGGTCCACGTCGGCAAGCGCACCAAGAGCAAGATCATCAGCAAGGGCATCAGCGCCGGGCGCGGCCAGAACACCTACCGCGGCCTGGTCAAGGTGGACCGCAATGCCGAGGGCGCGCGCAACTTCACCGAGTGCGACTCGCTGCTGATCGGCAAGAAGTGCGGGGCGCACACCTTCCCCTACATCGAAGTCAAGAACCCGACCGCCACCGTCGAGCACGAGGCCACCACCTCCAAGATCAGCGACGACCAGCTGTTCTACTGCCGCTCGCGCGGGATCTCCGAGGAGGACGCGATCAGCCTGATCGTCGACGGCTTCTGCAAGTCGGTCTTCCGCGAGTTGCCGATGGAGTTCGCGATCGAGGCCAAGGCGCTGCTCGACATCTCGCTGGAAGGCAGCGTCGGCTGAGGCGGACAGAGCTTTGCGGCGGGCCCAGGCCCGCCAATCCCCAGACACCACCCGGCGGGCCTGCCCGCCTTATGGAAGAGACATCATGCTGAAGATCGAAAACCTCCACGCCAGCATCAACGGGCGCGAAATCCTCAAGGGCCTGTCGCTGGAACTGCAGCCGGGCCAGGTGCACGCGATCATGGGTCCCAACGGCGCCGGCAAATCCACCCTTGGCAACATCCTCGCCGGCCGCGACGGCTACGAGATCACCGAAGGCACGGTCGAGTTCGAGGGCAAGCCGCTGCTGGACCTGGATCCGGAAGAGCGCGCCGCCGCCGGGCTGTTCCTGGCCTTCCAGTACCCGGTCGAGATCCCGGGCGTGAACAACACCTATTTCCTGCGCAGTTCGCTCAACGCCCAGCGCAAGGCCCGCGGCGAGGAGGAGCTGGACTCCATGCAGTTCCTCAAGCTGGTGCGCGAGAAGCTCTCGGTGCTGCACCTGGACGACAAGCTGCTGCACCGCGGCGTCAACGAGGGCTTCTCGGGCGGTGAGAAGAAGCGCAACGAGATCTTCCAGATGGCGGTGCTGGAGCCCAAGCTGGCGATCCTGGACGAGACCGACTCGGGGCTCGACATCGACGCCCTGCGCCACGTGGCCGAGGGCGTCAACGCGCTGCGCTCGCCCGACCGCGCCTTCCTGGTCATCACCCACTACCAGCGCCTGCTCGAATACATCCGCCCGGACGTGGTGCACGTGCTGGCCGACGGCCGCATCGTCGAGAGCGGCGGGCCGGAGCTGGCTGAGCAGCTGGAAGAGCACGGCTACGCCTGGGTCAAGGACCGCATCGCACCGGAGGTGGCATGAGCGCCCTGCTGCAGTCGCTGGCCAGCGGCTTCGAGGACGACGCCGGCCGCCGCGCCGCGCTGGAGGCCGTGCTCCAGGACGGGCTGCCCGGCCCGCGCAGCGAGGCCTGGAAATACACCCCGCTGCGGGCGCTTGAGCGCCGCGAGTTCGCCTCCGCCGACCATGCGCCGGAAATCGACGCCACGCTGCTGGAGGACATTCCCGCCCCGCGCCTGGTCTTCGTCAACGGCCGCCACGCACCCGCCCTGTCGGACATGGCCGGCCTGGATGCCGGCGTGGAGACCGGCCTGCAGGCGTCGGCCGCGGGCGGCGACGACCGCTACGCCGACCGTGACGCCGTATTTGCCCGGCTGGCCGCGAGCCTCGCCCGCGAGGGCGTGCAGGTAAAGGTGCCCGCGGGTACCAGGGTTGAAGCGCCCCTGCACGTGGTCTTCGTGGGCGCGCCGCAGGATGGCGCCGAGCTCGCCTGGCACCTGCGCCACCGCATCGAACTGGGCGAAGGCGCGCGGCTGGCGCTGATCGAGCACCACCTGGTAGCCGGCGATCACCGCCATCTGGACAACGCCCTGATGGAGATCGAGGTGGGCGCGAACGGCGTGCTCGAGCACGCCCGCATCCAGTCCGGGTCGGACGGCGCCACCGCGTTCCTGCGCACCCAGGCAACGCTGCAGGAGTCCGCGCACTACCGCCGCGTGGACCTGGAGCTGGGCGGCGCGCTCTCGCGCCATGAACTCAACGTCCAGCTGGTGGGCGACAACGCGCGGGCCGACGCCAACGGCGTGCTGCTTGCCGATGGCCGCAGGCACCTGGACACCCGCCTGGGCATCGAGCACATCGCCCGCGACACGTCTTCCGGCCTGCTCTGGCGCGGGATGGCAACCGGCCGCGGCCGCGTCGTGTTCCACGGCGGCATCACCATCCAGGCCGGCGCGGACGGCACCGACGCCAAGCTGTCCAACAAGAACCTGCTGCTTGCGCCCAACGCGGAGATCGACACCCAGCCGGTGCTGGTGATCCACGCCGATGAGGTGGAAGCGGCGCACGGCGCCACCGTGGGCCAGCTCGACGAGGAGGCGCTGTTCTACCTGCGCACCCGCGGCCTGTCCGAGCGCGAAGGCAGGATCCTGCTGACCGAAGCGTTCACCCGCGAGCCGCTCTCCGCGGTCGAGGACCCGGTCCTGCGCGAGGCGCTGGAAAAGCAGGTGGTGGCAAAGCTTCAGGGCGTGGCGGGATGACGCCCCCGGGCTCCGCCGGAGCTGTCCAGGCGCGCGCCGGCGGCGTGGACTGGGAGGCGATACGCGCCGATTTCCCCCTGCTGCAGCGCCAGGTGCATGGCAAGCCGCTGGTGTACCTGGACAGCGCCAACACCGCGCAGAAGCCTGCGGCGGTGATCGAGGCGATGGACCTGTTCTACCGGCGCAGCAACGCCAACGTGAGCCGCGCCGTGCACCAGCTGGGCAGCGAGGCCACCGAGGCCTATGAGGGCGCGCGGGCGCGGCTCGCCGCCTTCATCAATGCGCGGCCGGCCGACCTGGTGCTGTGCAGCGGCACCACGTTCGCCATCAACCTGGTGGCGTATTCGTGGGCTCTGCCCCGGCTCGGGGCCGGGGACACGATCCTGGTCTCGCGGATGGAGCATCACGCCAACATCGTCCCCTGGCAGCTGGTGGCCGAGCGCACGGGCGCGACGATCAAGGTGGCGGAGATCAAGCAGGACGGCAGCCTGGACCTGGAAGCGCTGCATCGGGACATGACGCCTGACGTCAAGCTGCTTGCCGTCACCCACGTATCCAACCTTCTGGGCACGGTGAATCCGGTCCGCGACATCTGCCGGGAAGCGCGGCGGCGCGGCATCACCACGGTCGTGGACGGTTCGCAGGCCATGCCGCACCGCCAGGTGGACGTGGCCGCCATCGGCTGCGACTTCTACGCCTTCACCGGCCACAAGATGTGCGGGCCCACCGGCACCGGCGCGCTGTGGGCGCGGCCGGGGCACCTGGAGGCCATGCCGCCCTTCATCGGCGGCGGGGAGATGATCAAGGAGGTCAGCTTCGACGGCACGGTGTTCAACGATCCGCCGCACCGTTTCGAGGCCGGCACCCCCAACATCGCCGGCTTCGTGGGCCTGGGCGCGGCCGTGGATTACCTGTCGGGCATCGGCATGGCCGGCATCCAGGCGCGCGAGGCCGAGCTGCTGGCGCACCTGACCGAGGAGATGGACAAGGTCGCGGGCCTGCGCATCATCGGCCGCGCGCCGGAGAAGGCCGCGGTGGTGTCGTTCCTGGTGGAAGGCGCCCACGCCCACGACCTGGCCACGCTGCTGGACCTGGAAGGCGTGGCGGTGCGCTCGGGCCAGCACTGCGCGCATCCGCTGCTGCAGTTCTATGGCGTTGCCGCCACCTGCCGCGCGTCGCTGGCCTTCTACAATACGCACGATGAAATCGAAGCCTTCATCGCCGCCCTGCACAAGGTCCGCAAGCTGCTTGGCTGAGGAGGCCGCGCCCCCGCTGCGTTTCCGGCACGCCACCGTTGCCGACATCGATGCGGTGGTTGCGCTGGTGACCTCCGCCTATCGCGGCGACGCCAGCCGCGCCGGCTGGACCACCGAGGCCGACCTGCTCGACGGTCCGCGCATCGACCCGGACGTGCTGCGCCAGGACATCGAACGGCCGCGGAGCATCGTGCTGCTGGCCGAAGCGGGCAGCGCGCCTGCGCCGGATGGCCTGATGGCCTGTGCGCACGTGGCGGTCGAGGACGGAGCGGGCTACTTCGGCATGTTTGCCGTGCGTCCGGGCCTGCAGGGCGCGGGCGTGGGCAAGGCGGTGCTGGCCGAGTGCGAGCGCACTGCCGCCGATTGGCAACTGCCGGCAATGCGCATGACCGTGCTGGTCCAGCGCGACGAACTCATCGGCTGGTACGAACGCCGCGGCTACCGGCGCACCGGCGTGTTCAAGCCTTTCCCCTATGGCGATGAACGCTTCGGCATTCCCCGCCGCGACGACCTGCGTTTTGAAGTACTGGAAAAGCCCCTGCAATGACGACGACGGATACCGAAGGCTGGGTGCGCGTGTGCGCCACGTCCGAGCTGCTCCCCGGCGAGATGCAGACCGCCTGGGACGGCGATACCCCCATCCTCGTGTTCAACCACGACGGCGAGCTCTACGCGCTCGAAGACCGCTGCACCCACGAGGACTTCGAGCTCTCGGCGGGCGAGTTTGATCCCGCAACGGGCACCATCGAGTGCGTGCTGCATGGCGCGAAGTTCGACGTGCGCGACGGGCGCGCCCTGTGCGCACCCGCGTATGAACCGGCGATCAAGTTCCCGGTGAAGGTGCAGGACGGCGCCGTGTGGACCCGGGACGACCGCGACTGAAAAACCCGGGCCGGTACTGATTCGCCCTTGCGGATGCGGGGTCGCTGCGCAGACAGGCTTGTAACAGGAATCATTCGCATTACAATTCTCATGCCCGGCGCCAAGGCGGCGCCGTGAGAACCCAACCATCCGCGTCCCGCCTGTCAGCCGCCGCCACCAGGTCCGAATGCGTGCCATGAATGAACCTGGAGTGAGCTGATGCTTCATTGCTGTATGCCCGTGCCGCGCCGTCCGCGCCGCACCCCGCTGGCGTGTGCCCTGCTGCTGGCTGCCTTCCCCCTTGCCAACGCCGCCGCGGCCCCGGCCTCCGACGCCCAAGTCGTGGATTTCGATACCGTGGTGGTGACGGCCGCCGGTTTCGAGCAGAAGATCACCGACGCGCCGGCAAGCATCAGCGTCATCACCCGCGAGGACCTCGAGCGGCGCCAGTTCGGCAACCTGGCCGAAGCGCTGGGCGAGGTCGAAGGCGTGGACATCGGCCAGGGCACGGGCAAGACCGGCGGCCTCAACATCAGCATCCGCGGCATGCCCAGCGCCTACACCCTGGTGCTGATCGACGGCCGCCGCCAGAACAACGGCGGCGACATCACCCCCAACGGGTTCGGCGAGACCGCCAACGGCTTCATGCCGCCGCTGTCGGCGATCGAGCGCATCGAGGTCATCCGCGGGCCGATGTCCACGCTGTACGGCTCGGATGCCGTGGGCGGCGTGGTGAACATCATCACCCGCAGCGTGCCCGACACCTGGAGCGGCTCGGTCGGGCTCAACCACACCTTCCAGGAGAACCGGGACTACGGCAGCTCCACCGGCGCCAACGTCTACCTCGCCGGGCCCCTGGCCAGCGACCGCCTGGGCCTGGCGGTGCGCGGCAGCATCCATGAGCGCGGCGCCTCCGACCTGTCCTTCGAGGACGGCAACGTGGTCAGCCGCCGCGGCGCGGCGGCGGTCGAGGGCCGCAGCACCAGCTGGGGCGCGCGGCTGACGCTCACCCCCAACGACTTCCATGAAGTCTCCCTGGACCTGGACCAGGGCCGTCAGGTCTACGACAACGACGACTGCCAGCTGGGCACCCTGGATGGCTGGGGCGGCAACGCCGTGGCGGGCTGCACCGTGCCCGGCGACAGCGCCTCGGGTTACGCCGACGAACTGCGGTTCGAGCGCACCCAGGCGGTGCTGGCGTACCGCGGTTCGCTGGACATCGGCCACTGGGAGAGCGCCCTCACCTACAAGACCACCGAGACCGAGGGCCGCACCATCCCCGGCACCATCGGCCTGGCCTGGACCAACTTCCCGGGCATCGTCGGCGGCGCGCCGCGCAAGCTCGAGTCCACCGACCTGATCCTGGACACGCGCCTGGTGGCGCCTCTGGGCGAGAGCCATACCCTGACGGTCGGTGGCCAGTACATCGATGCGGAAGTCGAGGACGGCATTGCCGTGGAGCGCTTCGAACGCAGCTCCTGGGCGCTGTTCCTTGAGGACGAATGGAGGCTGGGCGATGCGCTCGGCTTGACCTTCGGCGGCCGCTACGAGGACCACGACGCGTTCGGCGGCCACTTCAGCCCGCGCGCGTACCTGACGTGGGCGGCCAGCGACAACTGGACCATCAAGGGCGGCTTCAGCCGCGGCTATCGCACCCCGTCGGTCAACCAGCTCCACGATGGGATCAACGGCGCCACCGCGCAGGGCCGCACCATCACCATCGGCAGCCCGCACCTGCAGCCGGAGACCAGCGACAACTTCGAGATCGGCTTCTACTTCGACAACCACGCCGGTTTCAACGCCAACCTCACGCTGTTCCACACCGAGTTCGAGGACATGATCAGCACCGGCACGCCGGTGCCGAACTGCTGGGCGGCCAGCGGCCCGAACCTGCCCGGCTGCCTGGACCTGGGCAGCGGCTTCACCCAGGACAGCTTTGCCCAGGACACCAACGTGGGCGAAGCCGAAAGCCGCGGCGCCGAGTTCGCGGCACGCTGGCAGTTCGCTCCGCGCTGGTCGATCGGCGGCAACTGGACCTGGACCGACACCGAGCAGAAGAGCGGCGCCGACCGCGGCGCGCCCTTCACCAACCAGGCCAACCACATCGTCAACGCGAGCCTGGACTGGGACGCCACCGATACCCTCAGCCTGTGGCTGCGTGGCGAGCACCAGGGTGAGCGCGATCGCTTCACCAGCCTGCGCGACAACCTCAGCGCGTCCGACCGGGCCATCCTCGACGGCCTCGGTCCGCTGAAGTCGTGGACCCAGTTCCACCTGGGCGGCTCCTGGCGCGCCTCCGACCGCGTCACCTTCAACGCCACCATCTACAACCTGCTCGACAAGGACTTCCTCGAAGGCGGCTACTACCCCCTCACCGACGGTGGCAGCGGATGGGGCTCGTACTACGCCCAGATCGACCGCAGCACCACCGGCACCATCCAGGAAGGCCGCCGCCTCTGGCTTTCGGTCAACCTGGAGTTCTGAGCCGCAGGCGCATCGCCAGGAGCTCGCCGCCGCCATCGAGCAGGAAGCGGCGGCGGGCTGGCGCGGCGAGCACGGCGGCATCGCCCTGGGCCATCGCGGGAAGCCCGCTGGCGGCGTCGAAGCGGCCCTGGCCCGAGCGCATGAAAAGGAGCCAGGTGTCCGCCTCGTCGGCGAAGAACAGCATCGGCCCCACGAGGGGCCGGTGCAGGACTTCGGCGTCGATCATGTCACGGCGCCACATCAGGTTCAGCGCGACCACGCGGCCGTCGACAGGCTCACCCGCCACCGCGTCCTCGCCCGCGAACCTGGCCCGGCCACCGGGCGAATGCAGCTCGACCGTCCGGCCATCGTCGAAACGCAGCCGCAGTCCCTGCCCTTCAAGCAGGACCTGCTCGCGATCGATGCCGGGGAACGGCGAATACGCCGCGGCCTTCTCGATCTCGGCCACCGAAAGCCGCCAGTCCCACCGCCCGCCGCCCGGCCACGCCACGATCTGGCGCGTCCACCCCAGCCCGTTGCGCCAGCGCTCGCGGCAATGCTCGTTGGCAGGCAGCACCTGCGGCCGGGGTGGGTCGGCAACCATGCGGCAAGTCTAGCGCCGGCCCGCGCGTCCCTGCGGCCGCCCCAAATGGCACCGCCCGTCCGCACAACAATGCGGACGGGCGGCTCTACGTCCATGTAACGGCATCCTGCCGGTTCCATCAGGGGGCCTCCTGCCCCCAACCAGGGCCGCGGCTGCTGGCCGCGGCCGTGCGCGTCAGCGCTGGGATCCGGAACCCGAACCGGCGCCGCTGGCGCGACCCTGGCCGCCGCCCACCTCGATCCGGTCACGGTTGCGCTCGATCGTCGCCAGGCCGATGCCCTTGACCAGCGCCAGCTCGTCGGCGCTCCTGAAGGGCCCGTTGGCCTCGCGATGCGCGACGATTTCCTCTGCCTTGGACGGCCCCACGTTCACCAGCACCTGCGCCAGGGTCTGGGCGTCGGCGGTGTTGATGTCCACCTTGTCGCTGGCCGCCGCCCCTCCAAACATGAGCAGCGACAGCAGCAGGCTGGCGAAAACGGTCCTGAATGCGTTCATTGGTCCTTCTCCTTGGTTTGTGGATTCTTCCTCACCAGGTCCAGGGTCCATCCCCGACCGGCATCCACAGTGTGGCCACACACGCGTTGCGGGCCTATCGCCGAAGCGGCCCTGCGGTGGCCGGGCCACGCCCCGCCGGACGGTAGGAAAAGCCCGAAGCGGGCACGCGTTAATATGGCCGCCTCCCCGCACGCAGAGAACGCCATGGATACCAGCCGGGTCGAACGCTTCGTCTCCGACAAATGGGATGAGGACCTCATCCCCCAGCTCAGCGACTACATCCGTATCCCCGCCAAGTCACCCATGTTCGACCCGGACTGGGAAAAGAACGGGCATATGGACGAGGCGGTCGCCCTGATGGAAGGCTGGGCAAGGGCCCAGCCGATCGAGGGCATCCAGGTGGAAGTGGTGCGCCTTGAAGGCCGCACGCCGGTGATCCTGATCGAGGTTCCCGGGTTCAACGGCGGCAGCAACGACGATTGCGTGCTGCTGTACGGGCACCTGGACAAGCAGCCGGAGGTGACCGGCTGGGACGCTGACAAGGGCCCGTGGAAGCCGGTGCTGCAGGACGGCAAGCTCTATGGCCGCGGCAGCGCCGACGACGGCTACGCCATCTACAGCTCGCTGGCCGCGATCATGGCCCTGCAGGAACAGGGCCTGCCGCACTCGCGCTGCGTGCTGCTGATCGAATCCTGCGAGGAGTCCGGCAGCTACGACCTGCCCGCTTACGTCGAGCACCTGTCCGACCGCATTGGAACCCCGTCGCTTGTGGTGTGCCTGGACTCGGGCTGCGGCAACTACGAGCAGCTGTGGTGCACCACCTCGCTGCGCGGCATGGCCGGCGGCAACCTCAAGGTGGAGGTGCTCACCGAAGGGGTCCACTCGGGCGATGCATCCGGGATCATCCCTTCCAGCTTCCGCCTGCTGCGCCAGCTGCTTTCGCGCATCGAGGACGAGGACAGCGGCCGGATCCTGATCGACGCGCTGCATGCCGCCATCCCGGACGAGCGCCTGGAACAGGCGCGCCAGGCGGCGGAAGTCGTGGGGAGTGCGGTGTACGACAAGTTCCCGCTCGTGGACGGCCTGCGGCCGGTCAGCGACGATCCGGCCGAGCTGATCCTCAACCGCACCTGGCGCCCGGCGCTTTCGATCACCGGTGTGGACGGCCTGCCCAGCCTGGATTCCGCGGGCAACGTGCTGCGCACCCACACCGCGGTCAAGCTGTCGCTGCGCCTGCCGCCCACGATTGATGGGAAGCGCGCAGGCGAGCTGCTTGTAGAGGCGCTCACCCGCGACACCCCCAACGGCTGCAGGGTCACGCTGGAGCTTGAAAAGGCCGCCACCGGCTGGAACGCACCCGCGCTCGCCCCGTGGCTGGGCAAGGCCCTGGACGAGGGCAGCCGCGAGTTCTTCGGCAAGCCGCCGGTGTTCATGGGCGAAGGCGGCTCGATCCCGTTCATGGGCCTGCTGGGCGGCAAGTTCCCGCGCGCGCAGTTCCTGATCACCGGGGTGCTGGGGCCGCATTCCAACGCACACGGGCCCAACGAGTTCCTGCACATCGACATGGTCAAGAAGGTCACGGCCTGCGTGGCGAAGGTGCTCGCAGGACACCACCACGCCAGCCAGAACGGCGAAACCGGCCGCTGAGCGCGGGACTCGCCCGGCACGGGGCGATCGGCTAGGCTTCCGCCGATCGCCCAATCCTTCCAGGGGAACAGGACATGCCGCTTCCTTTCGGCAGCGAAAGCTGGCTTTTCATCATCGTGCTCGGCCTGATCGTGGGCATCCTCGCGCGCCTGGTCATCCCCGGCCGGCGCCGGATGGGGATCATCCTGACGTCGCTGCTGGGAATCGGTGGCGCGCTGCTGGCCACCTGGCTGGGGCAGCAGCTGGACTGGTACGACGCCGGCGAGGCGGCCGGATTCGTCGGCGCGCTGGTCGGCGCAATCATCATCCTCGGGCTGGCGCAGCTGCTGCGCGGACGC
This sequence comes from Gammaproteobacteria bacterium, assembly GCA_012515985.1. Classification (GTDB taxonomy): domain Bacteria; phylum Pseudomonadota; class Gammaproteobacteria; order Xanthomonadales; family Xanthomonadaceae; genus Luteimonas. The sequence goes on along the minus strand of JAAYXJ010000235.1, from coordinate 8,668 downwards.
TGACCCGGGAGTGGAATGAAGGATTCTTCCGCTGCCGTGTAGATGAAAGGGAACGGCCCGCTCGCGGCCGGATACCAGGGAGAACAGGCATGCGGATTTTCAAACCAGGGGGCGTGGCGCTGGCCGCCGCGCTGATGCTTTCGGCATGTGGCACCGAGGGCGGCCAGACTGCCAACGCACAGGGGCCGGTGCTGGAGGTCTACGACGTGCCACCGGCACAGCTGATCGCCGTCGAACAGGCCCTTTCGGGCGTGCTGCGCGCGGATCAAACCGGCTCGGTGTCGCGCAGCGACGGCAGGCTGCTGGTGCTCGCGCCACCCGCCATCCAGGAATCGCTGGGCGAGGCCATCGACACCCTCGGCACTCCCCCGGCAGAGTCGGAAGGTGCACGGGATACGCCGATCCGCCTGCGCTTCTGGCTGGTTGCAGGCACCTCCGACCCCGCACCCGCCGACCCCCGCGTGGAACCACTCCGGCCGGCCCTGGAAGCGGCGTCCCAGGGGCTTGGCCTGCAGGGCTACCGGCTGCAGGGCTTCACCGAGGTCCTCGCCTCGCATGCCCAGGGTTTCGACTCGGCCACGAGCAACCTGGTCATCAGGGGCGGCAGCAGGCTTGCTGAAGCCGGCATCACGCTCGATGTCGACATGGACATGAAGCAAACCGACGACGACTGGGACGCCCGGATCCAGACGCGGGTCCTGATGGATCCCGGCGAATTCCTGGTCCTGGGGACCAGCGCCGCCGAGGATGGAAGCATGCGGCTGGTCGTCGTCCAGGCAATGCTGCCCGGCAACGCCCCCTGACGGCGTGGCCATCGACGAGGGGGAGCTCGTCGCGTCCTACCGGCGCGTCGAGCGCCCGCTTTACAACGCCCTGTACCGGATGCTGTGGGACGCCCAGGAATGCCAGGACATGATCCACGATGCCTACCTGCGCCTGTGGGACCGCAGGGACCGTGTGGATTCGGAGCGCGTGGACGCGCTGGCATGGACCGCGGCCCTCAACCTGGCCCGCAACCGGCTGCGCTGGCGCAAGCTGCGCGGCTGGCCGGCGGCGCCGGACACCCTGGAGGGCGTCGCCGACACGGAGGATCCGGAAGCGGAGGCGGAGCAGGCCAACCTGCACGCGGCGCTGCGGCGGCTGCCGGTCCGGATGCTGCAGGTGGTCCTGATGGCCGAGTTCAGCGGCATGGCCGCGCGCGAAATCGGCGAGGTGCTCGGCATCCCCGAGGGCACCGTCGCCTCGCGCCGGCACCAGGCGGTCAAACGGTTGAAGCAATGGCTGGGAGAGCACTGATGGACGAGCACATGCCCACCCGCGCACTGGCGCGGCTCGCGCCCCCGCCCGGAGGCGAGCAGCGGCTGCGCGCGGCGCTCGTGGCGAAGACGCCATCGCACCGGGGTTGGGCCTTGCCGCTTGCAGCCTCGCTGGGCTGCCTTTGCGTGCTGGCGAGCGTGCTGGCGTTGCGCCCGGACCCGGTCGACGACAGGATCCGCGAGGCCGTGGAAACGGCGATGACGCCCCCAGCCGGCGGCATCCGCGTTTCCGGCGCGCAGGTGGAGAAGGTCGGCAGCCCGGATCCGGACGTGCGCATCTACCGGCTGGCCGCAGCCCCCACCCGTTAGTCGCACATTGGATTTGCGGGGCGGGTCGCCCGCCCCGCCGGTGCCCCGGCAGGCGGGCCGGCCTGCTTCGTCAGGAGCGTCCGTAGACGTCTTCGTAGCGCACGATGTCGTCTTCGCCCAGGTAGTCGCCGGACTGCACCTCGATCAGCTCCAGCGTCTCCGTCCCGGGATTCTCCAGCCGGTGCTTCGCGCCCAGCGGGATGTACGTGGACTGGTTGGCATGCAGCTCGAACACGTCGTTGTCACGGGTCACGCGGGCGGTCCCGCGGACCACGATCCAGTGCTCGGCGCGGTGCCGGTGGGATTGCAGCGACAGGCGCCCGCCCGGCTTCACCTTGATCCGCTTCACCTGGAAACCGTCGTCCTGGTCGATCGAGTCGTAGCTGCCCCAGGGACGATGCACCTCCCGGTGCAGCACCGCGTGGCTGCGATCATCCGCCTTCAGCCTTGCCACCACGTCCTTGACCTGCTGCACCCTGTCCTTGCGCGCCACCAGGACGGCATCGTCGGTTTCCACCACCACCAGGTCGTCCACGCCCACCAACGCCACCAGCCGGCGCGAATAGGCATAGTTGCGGTGGCTGTCGACGGCGATCACCTCGCCGTGGTGGGCGTTGCCGTCGGCATCCTGCTCGCTGACTTCCCACAGCGCGGACCAGGAGCCCACGTCGTTCCAGCCGATGTTCACCGGCAGGACCATGGCGCGGCCGGTCTTCTCCATGACCGCATAGTCGATCGAATCCGACGGCGAGGCCGCGAACGCCTCCCGGTCCAGGCGCACGAAGTCGCCGTCGCGCGCGGCACCGTCGAAGGCCTTGCGCACGGCTTCGACCATGGCCGGGTTGAACTTCTCCAGCTCCTCCAGGTAGCGCGAGGCGCGGAACAGGAACATGCCGCTGTTCCAGTAGTAGTCACCGCTTTCCAGGTAGGCGCGGGCGGTCCCGGCGTCGGGCTTTTCCACGAAGCGCAGCACCGGGCGCACGCCCCCGCCCGCCCCGGCCTGGATGTAGCCGAAGCCTGTTTCGGGCGCATCGGCGACGATCCCGAAGGTCACCAGCGCGCCGTCGGCAGCCGCGGGCATCGCCTCGCGGACCGCGGCCTGGAATGCCTGTGCGTCGCGCACCACGTGGTCGGATGGCAGCACCAGCAGCAGCGGATCCCCGCCGCTTGCCATTGCCTGCAGCGCCGCGGCCGCGATGGCCGGCGCGGTGTTGCGGCCGACCGGCTCCAGCACGATGGCGGCGTCATCCACGCCCACCAGGCGCAGCTGCTCGGCGGCCAGGAAGCGGTGCTCCTCGTTGGCCACCACGATCGGAGCCCCGGCGGCCAGCGGCGCAACGCGCCGCCAGGTGTCCTGCAGCATCGTCTGCTCGCCCGCCAGCGGCAGGAACTGCTTGGGATAGGCCTCGCGCGAGAGCGGCCACAGCCGTGTCCCTGATCCACCCGACAGCAACACCACCTGCAGATTCGACATCGTCCGCTCGCCTGTGAAAGGGCGTTGAGTTTACCCTGTGCCCCGTCCCCGCCCGTCCTGGATGCACCGCCGAACCGATGAAGGCCCTGATCTTCGCCGCCGGCCTGGGCGAGCGCATGCGCCCGCTCACTGACGCCACGCCCAAACCGCTGCTTCCCGCCGGCGGCAAGCCGCTGATCACCTGGCACCTCGAACGCCTTGCCGCGGCGGGGATCACGGAGGTGGTGGTGAACATCTCCTGGCTTTCGGAGCAGTTCCCTGCCGCCCTTGGCGACGGCAGCCGCTGGGGTCTTTCGATCCACTACTCGCACGAGGGGGACGTGCCGCTGGAGACGGGCGGCGGCATGTGGCATGCACGCGGCGTGCTCGGGAACGATCCGTTCATTGCGATCAACGGCGACGTCTGGACGGACTACGAATTCAGCCAGCTTCCCGCGCATCCACCGGGGGATGCACACCTGGTGCTGGTGGACAACCCGGCGCACAACCCGGCCGGGGACTTTGCGCTGGCCAGCGATGGCATCGTGCGCAACGATGGCGCCGGGAAGCTGACCTTCGCGGGGATCGGCGTATACCGGGCCTCGCTGTTCGACGACTGGCGCCGCGTGATCGGCGACACGCCAGGCGCGCGCGCCGAACCGCCGCGCTTCCGCCTCGCCCCGCTGCTGCGCGCGGCCATCGCCGAGGGACAGGTCACGGGTGAGCACCACCGCGGCCGGTGGACGGACGTCGGAACCCCCGCGCGGCTGGCCGAGCTGGACGCCGGGCTCCGGGAAACTCCACCGCGCTGAACGGATTCAGCGGCCCACGAGCACCTTGCGCAGGAACGGCACGGTTATCCGCCGCTGCGCCGCCAGGGATTCGCGGTCAAGGCGGTCGAACAGCCCGGTCAGGCTGCCCAGGTCCCGGTCCACCCGCCGCAGCAACCAGTCGATCGCCGCCTCGTCCACCTGCAGCCCCCGCCGCCGCGCCCTGAGCCGCAGCACTTCGCGCCGCCCGGCATCGTCCAGCGGCTGCAGGCGGATGCGCACGCATTGGGACAGCCGCGAGCGCAGGTCCGGCAGTGCCACCGGCAATTCCGGCGCGGCCACGGTGGCCGCATAGAGCACCCCGGCCCCGGCGTCGCGCGCCCGGTTGTGGAAGTCGAACAGGGCCTTCTCGTCCCCGCCCCGCCCCGCCACCGCCTCGAGCCCGTCCAGCGCCACCAGGTCATAGTCGTGCAGCGCCGACAGCGCATCCTCCATGCGGCCGGACGCGCTGGCCAGCGGCAGGTACGCCACGCGGCGCCCCAGCTCCTGCGCATGCGCGCAGGCTGCCAGGGCGAGGTGGCTCTTGCCCGTGGAAGCAGCCCCCGCGAGGTACAGCCAGTCCCCGCCTTCGCGCGACGCAAGCACGCGCAGCTGCTCCAGCGCACCCGCCGGCGCCGCGACGAAGGTTTCGAAGCGCTGGTCGGGCGGGAACCGCAGCGCCAGCGGCAGCTGCGCGCCCCCGGAAGGACTTCCGGACGCGGGCATCACGCCGGCGGCGTCCCCTTGCCGTCGCCGACCACCACGATTTCGCGGGCGGCACCGGCGCCTTCGCCCGACCCGGCCACGACGCCGTTGTAGAGCCGGCTGGCGGTATAGCGCTCGTATGCGTAGCTGATGAGCACGTTGCCCACGGCCGCCACCGGCAGCGCAAGCAGCATGCCGACGAAGCCGAACAGCTGGCCGCCGGCCATGACCGCGAAGATCACCGCCACCGGATGCAGTCCGATACGGTCGCCCACCAGCCGCGGGGTGAGCACGTAGCTCTCCAGCAGCTGGCCGGCGGTGAACACGGCGGTTCCGAGGATGAGCAGCTGCCAGTCGATGCCCTGCGCCTGCACCAGCGCCGCCAGCAGCATCAGGAGCGCGCCGACCGCGGCGCCCAGGTACGGCACGAAGCTGATCAGGCCGGCGATCAGGCCGACCAGGATCCCCAGGCGCAGTCCGATCAGCTGCAGGCCGACGGCATAGAAGACGCCCTGGGCGATCATCACCAGGAACTGCCCGCGCAGGAACCCGCCCAGCCGCTCGTCCGACTCGCGGGCCAGCCGGCTGACGGTGGCGATGTGATTGCGCGGGACCATCCTGGCCACCTTGGCCACCAGCTGGTCCCAGTCGCGCAGGAAATAGAAGGTCAGGATCGGCAGCAGGGCCAGGTTCACCGTCCAGGTGATCACCATGAACCCGGACCGCTGCACGTAGCCGAGCATGGTGGACGCGAACCCGCCCACCTGCTCCCAGTATTCGCTCGTGAGGTCGATCAGCCGCTGCGGATCGGCCCACGCCGACAGGGCGATCCCGGTGTTCTCCTCGATCCACGGGACCGCGGTCCCCGTGATCCATTCGCCGATCGTGGGCAACGCGTCCGCCAGCGCTGCCACCTGGCGGTCGAGCATGGGGACCAGGATCAGCAGAGCCAGCGCCACCAGCAGCAGCATCAGGGTGAACACCAGCACCACGCCCGTGACCCGCGAGCGCCCGTTGCGCTCGATGCGGTCCACCAGCGGGTCGCCCAGCCAGGCCAGCAGCAGGGCCAGCACGAACGGCACCAGGATCGCCCCCAGCTCCATCAGCAGCCACCACACCACCGCCAGCACCAGCCCCCACTGCAGGCGCCGGAAGAAGGTGGCGATGTCCTCGATGCCGCGGCGCTGTGCCATTGCTCAGCGCACCAGGCGGTAGATCGGGGAACCGGTGTCGAGCAGCACTTCCTGCTCCACCAGCACGCTGTCATCGGCCAACTGGCGGAACCCGGGCAGGCCGGTCAGGAGGTCGAGCTCCAGCTCGAGGCCCGAGGGCGTCGCCCGCACCGGCGACAGCCCCTGGACCACCGACATGCCCTGCAGGTAGCCCGACAGGCGGATGTAGTCATGGGCGCTTTCGATGCCGGTGAAGGTGAGCCGGTAGGACCCCTGCGGCCCGGTCTCGGTGGCCTTCGCATAGCGCCGGGCCAGGGCGTCGGCGGCGCCGTTCGCACCCGAGGCCATGGCCACCCGCACGTTCGAATCCTCATGCGACCACTCCGACAGCACCCGGCCGTTGTCGACCATGGTCCAGTCCGAGCGCCAGCCGCCGTTGTGGCGGTACAGCTTGCCCACCAGCTGCATCGGCGGCGCGTAGCGCGCCGACAGCCGGGCCACCGCGGCATGGTCGCCGCGCCAGATGGCCCCTGCGGCGGCCTGTTCAGCGGCGCTGCCCCGCGGCAGGCCGAGGCCAAAACCCCGCTCTCGCGCGCGGTCCAGCACCGGGCGCACCGCGTTGTTCTGGTTCACCGTGACCAGGCGCGGACCACTGCCATCGTCGATCGCCAGCCACAGCACCGGGCGCGCACGCGGCTCCGGCCAGACCGGCAGCCCCAGCGCCGCCGTCATCGCGTCCACGGCGCCGCGGTCGAAGCGCAGCACCAGGGTGGTATGGAAGGTGGGGGCACCGGTCGCGGACCTGCCTTCGTCCTGGCGGTAATCGAAGTGCTCCACGTAATCACCGGCGCGGCGCAATTCGCGAGCCACCCCGGGCCGGCTGGTCACTTCGCCGTCGCCCGACAGCTTGGACAGCACCTGGGCCAGCCCACGGGAGAACCCCGAGCGGCGCTCGGCCTCGTTCTGGCTGTTCACCCGCACCTCGGCCTCGTAAAGGCCCTGTGCCTGGGCGCGATCACCCTCGACGCGCTGGGCCCAGGCCCCGCCCGCGAGCAGGCAGCCTGCCAGCAGGCAGGCCAGCCAAAGTCCGATCCGGGTCGCGTGCGGCATGCGTGGATTCCACAGGTTCAACAGACGGCGGAATGTTGCCACAAAGCCGGTGCGCGCAGGTTCCACGGCCCGCGCCGGACTTGCCCGCGACTGCTAAAATCGCGCCTTGTCCCTTCCCGGCGCAGCCCCGTGACCAGTCCCACCCCGCTTACCTACCGCGACGCCGGCGTCGACATCGATGCCGGCAACGCGTTCGTCGAACGCATCAAGCCGCTGGTCAAGCGCACCCTGCGGCCCGGGGTCATGGGCGGCCTGGGCGGTTTCGGCGCGCTGTTCGACCTGTCCGGCCGCTATCGCGAGCCGGTGCTGGTGTCCGGCACCGACGGCGTGGGCACCAAGCTGAAGCTGGCCCAGCAGCTCGGCCGCCATGACACCATCGGCATCGACCTGGTCGCGATGTGCGTCAACGACATCCTGGTGCAGGGCGCCGAGCCATTGTTCTTCCTGGACTACTTCGCCACCGGCAAGCTGGAGGTCGATACCGCCGCAGCGGTGGTGGAAGGCATCGCCAGGGGCTGCGAACTCGCCGGCTGCGCGCTGATCGGCGGCGAAACCGCCGAGATGCCCGACATGTACGCGCCCGGCGAGTACGACCTGGCCGGGTTCTGCGTCGGCGCCGTGGAGAAGTCCGCCCTGCTGGACGGCAGCGGCACGCGCGCCGGCGACGTGCTGGTCGGGATCGGCTCCAGCGGCCCGCATTCCAACGGCTATTCGCTGGTCCGGCGCATCTATGAACGCGCCGGCAGCCCGGCGGGACTGGAGCTGGGCAACGGCACGCGGCTGGCGGATGCACTGATGGCGCCCACCACGATCTACGTCAAGCCAATCCTGGAGCTGCTGGACAGCCACGGCGAGGCCATCCACGCCATGGCCCACATCACCGGCGGCGGGCTGAGCGAGAACATCGTGCGGGTGATCCCGGAATCGCTTGGCATCGACATCGACGCCGGCGCCTGGGCGCTGCCGCCGGTGTTCGAGTGGCTCCAGCGCGAGGGTGCGGTGGCCCGCGAAGAGATGTGGCGCACCTTCAACTGCGGCATCGGCTTCGTGCTGGCCGTGGATGCTGGCGGTGCCGCCGGCGTGGAAGCCGCGCTGGACGCGCTCGGCCTGCCCCACTGGCGCATCGGCGAGGTCGTGCAGGCGGGCGGACAGCGCGTGCGCATCGGCTGATTGCGTTGGCCACGGATCCTGCCCACGGCCGCCGCGGCCGGTTCCGCATCGCCGCCCTGGCCTCGGGCCGCGGCAGCAACCTGCAGGCCCTGATCGACGCCATCGCCGACGGCACCCTGGACGCCGAACTCGCAGGCGTGTTCTCAGACCGCGCCGATGCGCCGGCGCTTGCGCGCGCGCGCGCCGCGGGCGCCGAAGCGATAGCGGTCAATCCCCGGGATTTTCCCAACCGGCTGGCGTACGACGCCGCGTTCTTCGATCGCGTGGACGCCGTGCAGCCGGACCTGGTGGTGTGCGCCGGCTACATGCGCCTGATCAGCGCACCGGCGGTGGAGGCGCGGGCGGGGCTCATGGTCAACATCCATCCCTCGCTGCTGCCGCAGTTCAAGGGCCTGCACACCCACCGGCGGGCGCTGGAGGCGGGCGCCCTGCAGCACGGCGCCAGCGTCCACTACGTCACCGCGGACCTGGACGGCGGACCGGTCATCTCGCAGGCGCGGGTGCCGGTGCTGCCCGGAGACGATGAGCAAGCGCTGGCCGCTCGGGTACTGGCCCGTGAACATCCGCTGCTGGTTGAAACCGTGCGCTGGCTCGCTGCCGGCAGGGTGCAGCTGAAGGAACACT
>JAAYXJ010000040.1 GCA_012515985.1 Gammaproteobacteria bacterium | reverse complement strand
TCCGAGTCGCGGCCGAACGGCGGGATGAAGCCGCGCGAGGACAGTTCGAGCGGGCCAACCGGCTTGAGCGCGGTTTCGGCCAGGCCTTCGTCCAGGTGGGTGATGTCGAGCGAGGGGGCGAAGCGGAACAGGGTGAGGTTGCGAAAGAACATTCAGTGGGCCGTGTTGGTCGGAAATGGGGTCAAGGCGTCGCCATCCCCTCCCGGCCGGGCCGGGAAGGTGCCGCCCATGGATTGGGGCATCAGCCGGTCTTGCCGGCTGCGACTGCGCCGGCGGCGAGCCCGGCGAAATCGAAGAGCTTCGGGTCGGCCATCTGCGAGGGACGGATGTCGGCCAAGGCGCGGGCGATGGTCTCGATCCGCCCCGGCGTCTCCTGCTCCCATTGCGCCATCATCCGCTGCACCTGCTTGCGCTGCAGGTTCTCCTGCGATCCGCACAGGTTGCAGGGGATGATCGGGAATTCCTTCAGCCGCGCGTACTCGGCGATGTCCGCCTCGCAGGCGAACGCCAGCGGCCGGATCACCACGTGGCGGCCGTCGTCGGACAGCAGCTTGGGCGGCATGGCGCTGATCTTCGCGTGGAAGAACAGGTTGAGGAAGAACGTGGCCACCATGTCCTCGCGGTGGTGGCCCAGGGCGATCTTGGTGAACCCGTGTTCGGCGGCCCAGGTGTACAGGGCGCCGCGGCGCAGGCGCGAGCACAGCGAGCACATGGTCTTGCCCTCGGGTACCACCCGCGAGACCACCGAGTAGGTGTCCTGCTCGATGATGTGGAAGTCCACGCCCAGCGAGCGCAGGTATTCAGGCAGCACATGCTCCGGGAATCCCGGCTGCTTCTGGTCCAGGTTGACCGCGGTGATCGAAAACTCCACCGGCGCCTTCTTCTGCAGCTGCAGCAGTACGTCGAGCAGGGTGTAGCTGTCCTTGCCGCCGGACAGGCACACCATCACCTTGTCGCCATCGTTGATCATGCTGTAGTCCGCGATCGCGCGGCCGGCCTGGTGGCGCAGGCGCCGCGCCAGCCGGTCGAGCGCCGCGCGCTGCCCGGCCGGGTCGGGGGGCTGCGGCCGCGGGGACGGCTCGGCGAGGGGGAGGACGATGCTCATGGTGCGCATAGTGTAGCGCCGGCGCCCGCGCGCCCCGGCGGGAAATCGGCCGCGGGAACGGCGACAATGGGGGCCCGCCGCAGCCATGAGAGATGCCATGTCCGACACTTCCCTCACCCGGTTCCTGATCGAGGTCCAGCGCGAGGGCCACATCAACCCGCAGCTGCGGCTGCTGATCGAGGTGGTGGCGCGCGCCTGCAAGCGGATCTCGGTGGCGGTGGGCAAGGGCGCGCTGGGCGACGTGCTCGGCGATGCGGTCAGCGGCGCCGGCGGCAGCAGCATCAACGTCCAGGGCGAGGCCCAGAAGAAGCTGGACGTGCTCTCCAACGAGATCCTGCTGGAGGCCAACGCCTGGGGCGGCCACCTGGCGGCCTGCGCCTCGGAGGAGATGGAGCATTGCACGCCCATCCCCGACGCCTATCCGCGCGGCAACTACCTGCTGCTGTTCGATCCGCTCGACGGCAGCTCCAACATCGACGTCAACGTGTCCGTGGGCACCATCTTCTCGGTGCTGCGCGCCCCCGACGACGCAGGCGAGCCGCGTGACGAGCACTTCCTGCAGGCGGGCAGCCAGCAGGTCGCGGCCGGCTACTGCATCTACGGGCCGAGCACGCTGCTGGTGCTCACCGTGGGCGCCGGCACCCACGCCTTCACCCTGGACCGCGAGCAGGGTTCGTTCGTGCTCACCCGGCGCGACATCAGGATCCCGGAGGAAACCCGGGAATTCGCCATCAACATGTCCAACCAGCGCCACTGGGAGGCGCCGATGCAGGCCTACGTGAAGGACCTGCTGGCCGGCAGGGAAGGCCCGCGCGGCAAGGACTTCAACATGCGCTGGGTGGCCTCGATGGTGGCCGACGTGCACCGCATCCTCACCCGCGGCGGCATCTTCATCTATCCGTGGGACCGGCGTGAGCCCAACAAGCGCGGCAAGCTGCGGCTGATGTACGAGGCCAACCCGATGGGCATGCTGGTCGAGCAGGCCGGCGGCGCGGCCAGCGACGGGCGGCGGCGGATCATGGACATCCAGCCGGACGAACTGCACCAGCGCGTGCCGGTGTTCCTGGGTTCGCGCAAGGAAGTGGAGGAGGCCTGCCGCTACCACGCCGAACACGACGCCGCAGGCGGCGAGCGACCACCGCAGTAGCCGGCGCCGCGAATTGGCGCGGCCCGCCCGCGGGCATGCGGCCGGTGTAAGCTTGCCGCATGCTGCCCGTGGACCCGGCCGACATCACCCACCAGCTCGTCCGCCTGCGGCTCGAGCACCGGGACCTGGACCTGGCCATCAGCGGCCTGCAGGCCAACATCGCCAGCGACGAATTGGCGATCAAGCGCCTGAAGCGGCGCAAGCTGCAGCTCAAGGACGCGATCGCGCGGCTTGAATCGGCGCAGATCCCAGACGAGCCCGCGTGAGGCAGGGCGCGGCCGGCGCGCCACCGCAACCCGGGCGTAGGCGCAGCGCGCCCGCGCGTTCAATCCGGATCGGGTTCCGCCGCGGGTCGTGCCGCCTCGGGGCTGACCTTCTCGATGGTGTGGCGCAGCTCGCGGCCCAGGATGACCTTGGCATCGCGCGCCCAGCTGTCCAGGCGCTCGTCGAAGGTGAGCTTGCTGTTGGAGTCGAGCTTCACCAGTTCCATTTCGCGCAGCTTCTGGATGAAGCCGCGGAACAGGCTGCGGTCGAAGAATTCCGGCGCGGCCGGGGCGTACAGCAGGCTCAGCCGCTGCGCGGCCAGCTGGCACAGGCTCTCCAGCTCCCCGGCCCCCAGCGTGCCGGGGCCGTTCTTGGCCAGCACCGAGATGGCGATGTAGTAGCGCTCGAACGCCTGCTGCAGCGGATGGCCGATGGCGCGCAGCCGGAACACCTCGTCGGTCTGGCCGGCGCTGCGCTGGAAGATGCCGCCGTCGTCCTCGCCCACGCGCTGCAGCAGCCCTTCGCGCTCGAACACCTCCAGGGTGCGCGAGATGCGCTCGGCGAACCCGTCCGCGTCCCAGGGCAGGAACAGCTCGCCCTGCAGGAACGGGTACACCGCGCGCCCCAGACGCAGCAGGTTGGCGTGGCTCATGCGCCGGTTGTGCAGGAAGCAGCAGGCGATCCACGCTGAGGCGGTGAACAGGTGCACCGAATTGTTGCGGTAGTACGAGAGCAGCACCGCGGTGTCGCCTTCCACGCTGAGCACGTCGCCCAGCGGGTGGGCGATGCGCCTGAGGATGCCGATCTCCTCGCCGTGGGCCACGATCTGCGCGGGCTCGTGCGGCGTCATCGTGACCAGGTCGCTGTAAGGAACCTCCGACAGCAGGGTGCGCGACAGCGCGATCTGGGCCAGCAGGTCGGACTCGCTCATCGCGTGCTTGGGCGTGGACAGCAGCGCCAGCGCCAGCAGGTTGACCGGATTGACGTCGGCGGCGCGGTTGATGTTGACCTGGATGCGGTGGGTGATCGCATCCACGGTGTCCGACAGCCAACCCGGGCGATCCTCGTCGCGCAGGGAGCGGCCGTCCCAGTCCGGCGCGTGTTCGGAGAGCATCTGCGCCAGCGGGATCGGCTCGCCGAAGTTGACCACCACCTGGCCGTAATTCTGCCGCAGCACCTTCGGGATGCCCGCCAGCAACGCCCAGATGGATTCCTTCTGCTTGGGCTTGCCGCTCAGCTCGTCCAGGTAGCTGTTGCCCTCCATCAGCTTCTCGTAGCCGATGTACACCGGCTGGAACAGCACCGGCCGCGAGGGCTGGCGCAGGAACGCGCGCACCGTCATCGCCACCATGCCGCCCTTGGGCGCCAGCAGCCGGCCGGTGCGCGAGCGCCCGCCCTCGATGAAGTACTCGATGGAATAGCCGCCGGCCACCAGCTGGGCCACGTATTCGGTGAACACGGCCGAATACAGCGCATTGCCGCGGAAGCTGCGGCGGATGAAGAACGCCCCGCCCTTGCGCAGGATGGTGCCGATCACCGGCAGGTTGAGGTTGATGCCGGCGGCGATGTGTGGCGGCACGATCCCGCGCGCGTACAGCAGGTACGACAGCAGCAGGTAATCCATGTGGCTGCGGTGGCAGGGCACGTAGATGATCTCGTTGCCCGGGGCGACCGCCTTGAGCCGGTCCAGGTGGTGCACCAGCACGCCGCGGAAGATGCGGTTCCACACCGTCGTGAGCAGGAAGCTGGCCGAGCGCACCACCGGGTGGGAGTAGTCGGCGGCGATTTCCCACGCGTAGGCGTGGGCCTTCTTCCAGGCATCCTCCGGCTTGCTGTCGTCGCGGCGGGCCTGGTCGGCGATCGCCTCCTTGACCGTGGGCGCGGAAAGCACCTTGTCGATCAGCAGGCGCCGGGTGGACAGGTCCGGCCCGATCACCGCGGTGCGGATGCGGTTGAAGTGGGTGCGCAGCACGCGCGAGACCTTGCGCACGGTGCGCTCGGGCGTCAGGCCTTCCTCCACGCTGGCGCGCATTTCCATCGGCGCGGCGAAGCGCACCAGGGTATTGCGGCCGTTGAGCAGGATCGCCAGCAGCCGCCGGAAGCGGCCCACCAGCGCCCAGTTTTCCGAGAACAGCACCGAGAACCAGCCGCTGGCCTTGTCCGGGGAGCGGCCAACGAAGATCGAGACCGGCACCAGCAGCACATCCAGCGCGGGGTCGTCGCGGTGGGCGTCGAGCAGGCGCGCGAGCGACTCGGAGTGGGTCTTCTTGGGCGGACGCTTGCCCGGGGCCAGCGCGCCGAGGGTGCTGCCGGCGTTGCGCCGTGAGAGCGCCACGTATGCGCGCTTGCGGCCGAGTGGGTCGCCCGGCAGCGGCATCAGCGGCGAGGGCAGGCCGGCTTCGCGGCAGGCGCGCTCCAGGATCAGGGCATTGGACAGCCCATAGTCTTCCAGCACGTAACACACCGGGCGCCCGTCGACGAAGCGCTCCGGATCTTCCGGTTCGATCTTCAGTCCGATCCAGGGTGCCAGCAGGCGCCCCAGCAGGCGCGCCCAGAGCGGCCGCTTGCGCGGGCGCGGCGGGCGGGCGGCGGCATGGGCCGTGGCGCCGCCGGGCTGGCCAGGGGCGTCGGGAAACGGCAGGCGCGACTGGTCGGGAGTTTGCGGCATCAGGTCATTATCACCCAGCCACGCCGCGCCCCGCCGCCGGCGCCCCGCAGGGCGCTCACAGGTCGCGCACCACCCAGGCCCCGGGCGGCTGCTCCGCCGCGCTCTCCAGGGCGGCCCGGGCCACCTCGGCAGGGGGCTTTCCGGCCCGCCATGCCGCCGCGATTGCCGCCAACCGTTCGCGGGTGGCGCGGGTATAGGCGCCCTCCAGCTCGTTCTGGGCGTCGGCGGCAAGCTTCTGCGGATACAGCGTGCGCGCCTCCTCGCTGTGGTTGAGCAGGCCCACCAGCTGCTCCAGGCTGGTGCGGAACGCTTCGGCGCCCAGCCGCGTGCGCTGGGTGCGCTGCAGGTGCCAGACGGCCAGGTATTCCACCGGCCCCAGCAGCCGCCGCGGGGTTGCCCCGAAGAAGTGCCCGGACAGGGCGCCGGCTGCAATCGGGCCGGCGGGATCCGGCAGGCCGGTGGCGCCCCAGGAGCTCAGCGCGCCGCCGGGCAGGTCCATGCGCCGCAGCGCCGTGCCGATGGTTTCGGCCAGCAGGCGCTTGGCGCGTTCATCATCGCTTTCGGCCACCACGCCCAGCAGGCGCAGGAAGGTCGGGTAGTACTCTTCGCCCAGCCGGCGAGAGAGCCGCTTGAGCACCGTCAGGCGGTATTCGGGGTCGGCGTGCGCGGCCAGCGCCGAAACCAGGCGGTCGGCGGCTTCGCGCAGGGCAGCGGGTTCGGGGATTCCAGTGTTCATGCGGGACAGGGATGGCAGCCGGCGCCCGGCCCGGTCGGGGCAGGCATCCTGGCAGGACGGTCAGGGTACCGCGGCGGGCTGCGGTCCGCGTGCGTCAGGCGGTGCCGAGCCCGGAGAGGATGGCCTCGACCGCGCCGTCGGCGGCGGCCGACAGGTCCAGCGCGCCCAGGGCGCCCTCGAACGCCGGGTCCCCGGACAGCAGGCGCTCGCCTTCGGGGGTCCCGCCCCAGGCGTCGGCCACGAGCATGGCCTCGCCGGCGTCGATGCCGGCTGCAGCCGGGGGTGCCGCGCCGGTGTCGCGAAGGGCCTCGGCCTGCGACGTGCCCTGCGGCTGGCGCCCCTGCAGATCGTCGAACGCAACCTGCCCGCCCAGCCCGCCGAGGCCGGTGAGGTTGAGGTGCGGATCGGAACCGATGCTGCTCATGGAAGGGGTCGTCGTGCTCGCGATTACGGGGCAGGTCCAATCTACGGCCGCGCCGGGGGAGTGTCACCTCGGGCCAACCCTAGGTGGGGTGGCGGCGGTGGCCGCATGTTCAGGAATGCGCCGCGCGGCGCCGTTTTGCCGCGACAGCGCATGCTAGCCTCCTCCCAGGTACCGGGCAATGCAGGCGATCGATGTCCGAGAAGGACCAGGGCGGCGACAAGACCGAGAAACCGACCCCGAAGAAGCTGCGCGACGCACGCCGCGAGGGCAACGTCCCGAAGAGCAAGGACCTTACCAGCACGGTGCTGGTGATGGGCTGGGTGGCCGGGGCCTGGATGCTGCTGGACTTCATGGGCGAGCGCATCGCCGAACTGTTCGACCGTTCCCTGGGCGCGGTGCCGCTGCCGTTCTTCGAGGCCCTGCCGCAGCTGGGCTGGCTGGCCGTGCAGACCCTGCTGTGGATGGTGCTGCCGCTGATGCTGCTGGCATTCATGCTCGGCGTGCTGATCGAATTCCTGCAGGCCGGGCCGGTGGCCACGTTCAAGAAGATGGAACCCAAGCTGGACAAGCTCAACCCGGTCGAGGGCATCAAGAAGATGTTCTCGATGGACAACCTGATCGAGCTGGTCAAGTCCATCATCAAGTGCGCGGCGATGCTGGGCATCGGCTACGTGGTGCTCAAGGGCATGATCGAGCGGCTGATGATGCTGCCCCACGGCAACCCGGCGGCGATGGCCGGCGCCGTGTGGCACGCGATCAAGTGGATCTCGATCTGGACGGTGGCGGTGTTCTTCTTCGTCGCGGCCCTCGACGTGGGCTACCAGAAATATTCCTACATCAAGAAGCTGCGCATGAGCCGGCGCGACATCAAGCGGGAGGTGAAGGAGAACGAGGGCGATCCCTACGTGAAGCAGCGGCGCAAGCAGTTGCACCAGGAGTGGGCACAGCAGAACATGCTCTCCTCCGTACGCAAGTCGAGCGTGGTCGTGACCAACCCCACCCACATCGCCGTGGCCCTGCAGTACGAGCAGGGCGAGACCGAGCTGCCGGTGGTGGTGGCCAAGGGCGAGGGCGCCATGGCCGAGATGATCAAGCAGGCGGCGGAGGAGGCTGGCGTGCCCATCCTGCAGAACGTGCCGCTGGCGCGCGGGCTCAACGAGAAGGTCGAGCTCGACGATTACATCGGCAGCGAGTTCTTCGACGCGGTGGCCGAAGTGCTGTTCTGGGCCGAGGGCGTGCGCCGCGGGGAGGCGGGCGACGGCGAGGGCGGGGACAGCAGCGGCTGAGCGACCGCGCCGGCCGCGTTCAGTCGCCGAAGGTCCTGCGCAGCACGTCGATGAGCCCCTCGCTGTCGAGCAGGCGGTCGACCAGGATCTCGATGTAGACGCCCAGCAGCAGCAGGATGATGGCGGTGGCCAGCCAGGCCTTGATCGGCAGGGTCAGGGCGAACACGTTGAGCTGCGGGGCGAACCGGTTCATCAGGCCGAACGACAGGTCGATGACCAGCAGGATCACCATCACCGGCGCCGCCAGCACCACCAGGGTCGCCATGAACCAGCCGAACTGGCCCACGAACAGGTTCATCCCCGCCCGCGGCAGGTCCGGGTAGAACGACGTCGAAGGCCAGATCGCGTAGCTCTCCATCAGCAGCCCGAGGAAGATCAGGAACGCGCCGCTGGCCATGAACAGCCAGGCCGCGAACTCGGACAGGAACTGGCCGTGCAGGGTCACCTGGTGGCCCTGGATGGGATCGAAGACCTGCGACATCGCCATGCCGACCTGGTTGTCGATCACCGTGCCGGCGGCGGAGAACGCCCAGAACACCAGGCCGAACAGGTAGCCGATGGCCACGCCGATGAAGAGCTCCTTGAGCACCATCATCGGCCACTGCAGGGTGCTCAGCGCCACCCCCGGCGAGGACGCGATGGCGATCGGCAGGGCCACGATCGCCAGGCTCACCAGGAAGCTGTTGCGCACCATCGCCGGCATGTTGGACTGGGTGATCAGCGGCAGCATCACGAACGCGCCGATGATCCGGGGCAGCGTCAGCCCCAGGGCCAGCATGGCGTCGCCGATCGACCCGAACGCGTTCACCGGTAGTCGCGCACCATCGAGGGGAACGACGTGAAGATGTGGTTGGCGTAGGTGTACAGGCTGCCGCCGATGAGCGAGGCGGTGACGAACAGCATCACCACGATGGTGAGGAACTTGAGCGCGTAGGCGAACGTCTGTTCCTGCAGCTGGGTGGCCGCCTGCAGGAACGCCACGACCAGGCCGACCAGCGCCGCCGCGCCGATCGCCGGGCCGGACATCACCAGCACCAGCCACAGTGCCTGGCGGGTCAACTCCAGCATCTCACCCATGGCGACCTCCCGCGGTGGCGAATGGCCCGCTCATGCGATTGCGTACGTCAGCACCAGGCCATGGACCAGCTTGGCCCATCCGTCCACCAGCACGAACAGCAGCAGCTTGAACGGCAGCGAGACGATGGTGGGCGACATCATCATCATGCCCAGGGCGAGCAGGATGTTGGCCACCACCAGGTCGATGATCAGGAACGGCAGGAAGATCAGGAACCCGATCTGGAACGCCGCCGTCAGCTCGCTCACCGTGAACGCCGGGATGACCACGATGAAATCGTCGACGGCCAGCGACCCCCGGCGGTCCTCCGGGAGCAGGCGCTCGGCGCTGCGCAGGAAGAACGCCTGCTCGGCGCGGTTGGAATGCTGGATGAGGAAGCCGCGCAGCGGCTCCTTGCCGGCTTCGAACAGCGAGAACAGGTAGGCCGCGTCCATGCCGGCGCCCTGGGCCGGCGGGGACGGCGGCTCGGGAGCGCGGATGACCCGCGGCGCCGGCATGGGCCGTTCCTGCGAAGAGGCCACCTGCGCGTCGTCAGGGTCTCCGGCGACCGGGCCGGTGCCGCCCGACACCCCGCGGAACAGCTCTCCGCGCTCGGGCTCCGCCGCGGCCGCCCGCGCTTGCGCCTCGGCGGCCATGCCGTCCGCCGCCGCAGGACTGGTGGCCGCCTGGCCGTCGCCTGCCTGCTGCGCGGCGGCGGACGCGGCCAGCGCCTGCATGCGCTGCGCCTGGTTGGCCTCGCGCTGGTCGATTTTTTCCTGCACCGACGCCGGCGGCGGCCGGCCCTCCATGTGCGCGGTGATGGCGGCGTGGGTTTCCAGGATCACCGGGTACATCACGTAGATCGACAGCACGAGGGCCAGCCCGTTGATCACCACGTTGGGCGGCACCTGCTGCAGGCCCAGGGCATTGCGCAGCAGGCTCAGCACCACCACGATCTTGGTGAACGAGGTCACCATCACCGCCAGGAACGGTGCCAGCGCCAGCGCCACGACGATGACGAGGACCAGCGTCGGGGAGTAATTGCTCAGTTCCATGCCAGGGACCTACTTCCAGGACAGCAGCCGCACGCCGAGCGTGTCGCCCACGGATACCAGCTCACCCTCGCCCACGGGCTCGCCGTTGGCGCGGATGGTGACGTTGGCGCCCTCCAGCTGGGACGGGACGGGGAACACGTAGCCGGGCTGCAGTTCGGCCAGCTTGCCAAGCGGCAGCTGCATGCGCCCGATCTCGAACGCCACCTCCACCGGCAGCTTGCGGGTGCCCGCGTCCGGGTCGGCGGCGGCAGCCGTCGCCTGCGGGTTGTCCTGGTCCTCGCCCTCCCCCGCGGGGGCCTGGTTCTCGGTCATCGGGTCCTCCTGGATGCCTGGGATGATCTGTGATGGGCCTTCCACGCGCCAGCCGCCGGTGACCAGCACCAGGGGCCATGCGCGCCCGCAGGCCCGTGCCTGGAACGCCGGCCGGCGCCCGCTGCGGCCGACCACGAATACCGATCCCGGCGCCAGCGCATCCCAGTCCTCCTGCGCCAGCGGCGGGATCTGGAACTGCAGCGACACCGTGGCCGGCAGGTCGCGCCAGCGCCCCAGGGGCGGCGGCGCATCGTCTTCAAACGGCGGCTCGGCGCGCACCAGCAAACCCTCCGCCCAGACCGCCGGCAGGCGCAGCGAACCATGCAGGGCGGGGGCCCGGCGCGCGGCGTCGGGGTCGTCCTGCGGGTGCTCATCGTCGATGAGGAAGTCCACCCACAGTGGGTCGCCGGGGTCCTCATCGGCCTCCCCTGCCCCTTCCAGCAGCGGGGTCAGGGCCACGCCCAGGGCTTCGCTCAGCCGCATCAGCGGACCCTCGTGGGCCAGGCTCCAGGCCAGGATCCGCGAGCGCCCGCTGAAATCGCTCCAGTGCAGGCCTTCGGCCAGGACGGCTTCGGTGGCCTGCAGCCGCACGCCCACGCGGGTGCCTTCGGCATCGACCTCGAACAACTCCGCGGGCGGATGCGGGCGCCCGGGCATCAGGTGCATCAACCCCTGGTCGCCGAGCAGCCAGCTGTGCGGCTTGCGGAACAGCGTGCGCAGTGCCTGGGCCTGCGCCGGCGCCAGCGCGGGGATGCGGCCGCGCAGGGGTCCGGCCTCCGGTCCGGACGCCCGGTCCTGCCGTGGCCGGCCCCGCTGTCTGGCGGGTTTCGCGGTTGCGGCGTTCGCCCTGTCAGCCATGTCCCAGCGCCACCTTCATCAATTCGGGCAGCGAGCGTACCCCGAGCTTGCCCATCATGTTGGAGCGGTGCAGCTCCACCGTCTTGATGCTGATCCCCAGGATGTCGGCAATGATCTTGTTGGGCTTGCTGGCCACCACCAGGTCCAGGACCTGGCGCTCGCGCGGACTGAGCTTGGCCAGCGCAGCCTCGCTGATGGCGCCGTCGCCGCGGCCGGCGCGGGCCCGGGCCAGGGCGGCGCGGATGGCATCGACGAGGGTGTCGTCGCCAAACGGCTTTTCGAGGAAGTTGGCCGCGCCCTTGCGCATGGCTTCCACCGCCAGCGGCACGTCGCCGTGCGCGGTCACGAACACCAGCGGCAGCGTGCTTGCGCGCCGCGCCAGTTCATCCTGCAGCTGCAGGCCGCTCATGCGCGGCATGCGGATGTCGGACACCAGGCACGCCTCGCCGGGGGCCCGCCCGCCGTCCCAGGCTTCAAGGAACTCCGGCCCGGACGCGTAGGCCTCCACCTCGAACCCCGCCGTCTCCAGCAGCCAGGCGGTCGACTCGCGGAAGCCGTCGTTGTCATCGACCAAGTATACAAGCACCTGCTCCCGTCCCATTTTCAGATCCTCCCTTCGGCCGGCGGCAGCGTGAAGCCGAACACGCTGCCGCCGCCCTCACGCGGCTCGAAGAACAGCCGGCCCTCGTGGTATTCGATGATCGACCGGCAGATGGCCAGGCCGATCCCCAGGCCGTCGGACTTGGTGGTGTAGAACGGCGAGAACAGCTGCTCGCCTTCCGCCGCGGTCAGGCCGGGGCCGCGATCGCAGACCCGCACCTCGACCTCCCCGTCCAGGTTCACCCGCCCCTCGATCCTGAGGTCGCGCCCGTCCGCGTCCACCCCGCGCATCGCCTCGATCGCGTTCTTGACCAGATTCAACAGCACCTGCTCGACCATGACCTTGTCGGCGAACACCTGCGGCAGGGTGTCGGCCAGCGAGACCTTGATCGCCAGCTGCTGGCGCTCGGCTTCCAGGCGCAGCAGCTCCAGTACCGTGGCCGCGATCTCCCCCAGGTCGTGCGCATCCCGGCGCGGTTCCCGGGCGCGCACGAACTCGCGCACCCGCGCGATCACCGCCGCCGCATGCTCGGCCTGGGTGCGCGCGGCCACCAGCGCCCGCTCCACCTGGGCCGGGCCGCCGGCCTGCCCCACCAGGCGCAGGCTGCCATTGAGGTAGTTGACGATGGTGGCCAGCGGCTGGTTGAGCTCGTGCGCCAGCGTGGCGGCCATCTCGCCGACCGACATCAGCCGCGACGTGAAGAGCAGCTTTTCCTGGCGGCTCTTGTGCGAGTCCAGCACCTCGATGCTCTCGCTGATGTCCACGGCGGTGACGACCTCGTACGGGCGCCCGTCAAGCGCCAGGTCGCGCCAGTACAGGGAATACCAGCGGCCGTTGTGGGGCGCGCGTACTTCGCGCCCGGCATCGATGTCGATATCGCTGGCGCGCAGCGACTCGCGCAGGCCGTCGCGGCTGGCGTGCCCGGCAAGCGCGCCGAACTCCTGGCGGTAGACGTTGTTGGCCGCAACCATGGCGCCGTTGGCGGCGTCGAACGCGGCGCAGGCAAAGGGCATGGCCTGGAGCATGGCCGACATGGCTTCGGGCGCCGCGGGCGTGGCGGATCTCATCGCCCGGCCTCCAGCGGACCGCACCCGCTGATGGGATACCCTGCTGCCGCCGCGCGCAGAGCGCGCGCCCCCCTCAATCCCACCCCAGCGCCTCCACCATGTCCGATCGATTCCGCTTCGCCAGTATCGCCGCCGTGCCGGCGCTTGCCCTCGCGCTCGCCGCAGGCACCGCGTTTGCCGCAGCGCCGGAGGTCGCCGCACCGGCGCCATCGTACGTTCGCGAACTGCTCGGCATCGTGGTTCCCCTGGGATTCATGATCCTCGCCCTGCTGCTGGTCCTGCGGCTGCTGCGCCGCCGCTTCGGCATCACCGGCAGTGGCGCGCACCTGTCGGTCCTGCAGATCCTGCCGGTTGGCCCGCGCGAGCGCGTCGTCCTGCTCCAGACCCGTGCCGGGCGCATCCTGGCCATCGGGGTCAGCGCGCAATCCGTTAACCTGATCGCGCGCCTGGAGCGGGACGATGTCGCCGCCGTCGACGATGACGCCGCAACGTAGACGGCGCACCGGCCCCGCGAAGTCTTAACCCAGAAGTACTTCGCCAACGTTAAGTGGGCGTGATTGAAGGGCGTTCTGTGACGGGTTTCACGCCCTGTCCCCCATTCACGAAAATGTGACGCCACGTCACCGGACTGAAACAACATTTTTACGCTCCCTGCACTTTACAAGGCTATCGTTCCTTGGCACAAAGTGACGCATGAGGGCAGGGGTGATGCGGAATACGTCGCTCGCGACGGGAAAGGGAGCCGTTCTCCGGGATCGTGCTGCCCGCAATGCGCCGGCGCGGACCGAGCGGGGTTCACGCAGGGGGGAACGGGCGGCATGCGCGCGCTGATTGAAAATCTTTTCGCTGCGCCGGCCGGCGCAGCGCCGCGCCGGCGCCTGGGATACAGCGATGTCTTCCTCGCCTTCGCGGCGGTGCTGATCATCACGGTGATGATCCTGCCGCTGCCGCTGGTGCTGATCGACGCGCTGGTGGCGGTGAACGTGTCGGTTGGCTTCGGCCTGCTGCTGCTGGCGATCTACATCCCGAGTCCGATCGCGTTCTCCAGCTTCCCCAGCGTGCTGCTGCTGACCACGCTGTTCCGGCTCGCGATCTCGGTGGCCATCACCCGTTCCATCCTGCTCAATGCCGAGGGCGGACACATCGTCGAGACCTTCGGCGCGCTGGTGGCCGGCGGCAACCTGGTGGTTGGACTGGTGGTGTTCCTGATCATCACCGTGGTCCAGTTCATCGTCATCGCCAAGGGCGCCGAGCGCGTGGCCGAGGTCGCCGCGCGTTTCACCCTCGACGCCATGCCCGGCAAGCAGCTGTCGATCGACTCGGACCTGCGCGCGGGCCTGATCGACAAGGAGGAGGCGCGCCGCAAGCGCCGCCTGCTTGAGACCGAAAGCCAGCTCTACGGCAGCCTCGACGGGGCCATGAAGTTCGTGAAGGGCGATGCCATCTGCGGCATCGTCATCATCATCATCAACCTGCTGGGCGGCCTGGCCATCGGCGTGCTGCAGAAGGGCATGGACCTGGGCGATGCCACGCGGGTCTATTCCATCCTGACCATCGGCGATGGCCTGGTGTCGCAGATTCCGGCCATCCTGGGCACCATCGCCGCCGGCCTGGTGGTCACGCGCACCACCAGCGACGTGGATGACAAGCACCTGGGCGAAGCGATCACCCGCCAGGTGACCGCGCAGCCGCGCGTGCTCCTGATCACCGCGATCCTCGCCTTTCTGATGATGCTGGTGCCCGGCTTTCCAAAGCTGGTGTTCGCGGCGCTGAGCCTGATCCTGTTCGCCTTCGCCGCCTGGCAGTACCGCTTCCAGTTCGAGACCCTGCGCAAGCTGTTCCGGGTCAGCGACGAGGACCTGGCCGCCAGCCAGGTCACGGTGCAGAGCGACGAGCTCACGCCGCCGGCGCCGCTGCAGCTGGACGTGGCGCCGTCGCTGGCGGTCGCGTTCGGCCAGGAGCCGCTGCGCGCGCGTGTTGCCGACGTCGCACGGCGGCTGCGCGAGGAATACGGGGTGCCGGTGCCTTCCCCCGAGCTGCGGGTGGTGGGCGACCTGGTCGAGGGCGAATACCGCCTGACCGCGTTCGGGGCCCGCCTTGCGTCGGGCCGGCTCGAGCCGGAGTCGGGGCTGCGCCCGGCGCGGCCCGGCGCCAGCGACTCGCGCCTGCCCGGGTTCTTCCCGCCGGTCTCCGGCGAGTGGACGAACGAGCAGGGCGATGACGCGCGCCCGGCCCTGGACGTGCTGGTCGATCATTGCCGCGGCGCGCTGCAGCGCAGGCTCGGCGGATTCCTGGGCATCCAGGAGACCTCGAACCTGTTCGGCCGCATGCAGCGCGACTACCCGGACCTGGTCAAGGAGATGCTGCGGGTGGTGGCGCCCCAGCGCGTGGCCGACGTGCTGCGCCGCCTGGCCGAGGAGGGCGTGCCGATCCGCAACCTGCGCGATGCCTTCGAGGCCATCACCGACGTGGGCGGGCGTGAGAAGGACGTGGTGCTGCTGACCGAATACGTGCGCGTGGCGCTCAAGCGCGAGATCGCCGACCGCTATTCAGACAGCGACCGCAACTTGCACGTACTGTTGATCCACCCAGAGCTGGAAGACAAGCTGCGTCAATCCGTACGGGTTGCCGGCGGCGCCAGCCAACTGGCCATCTCGCCCGAACTGGCCGCGCGCCTGGGCAACGAGGTGCGAGGCCACCTTGGCCGCATGGGCCAGGGCGTGCGCCCGGTGCTGCTGTGCTCACTCGACGTGAGGCGCCACCTGCGCAAGCTGATGGAAGTCGACTTTTTCGAACTGCCGGTGCTTTCCTACCAGGAGCTGGCTCCGGACCTGCGCATCGTGCAATCGGGGCAGATCAATGCATGAGCCTGCTGCCCCGGGTCGCCAAATGGAGTCGCGACATGCCTGACGTGGCCGTCAAACCCGAAGCTCCCGCACAGCGCAGGATGCTGCGCATCATCTCCGGCCTGCATGCCGGCGCCAGCCGCGAGCTTGCCGAGCGCGAGATGATCCTGGTGGGCAGCGGCGACGACTGCGACATCGTCCTGGCCGACGCCGGGGTCGCCGCGCACCACGCCCTGATCAGCGTGGTGGACGGCCACTTCCAGCTGCGCGCGCTGGACGCGCCGCTCCAGCTCGAGGGCCGGATGCTGCATCCCGGCGATCCGGTGGAGATGGACCGCCTGCAGCGCGTCGGCCTCGGCGAGGCGGCGCTTGCATTCGGCCTGGAAGACGATCCGGCCTGGCTTGCGCTGGCCCCCGACGATGTCCAGCCCGCCGCCACCCGCGCACGCCGCTATGCCGAGCCGCTGGTGCGGCGCCTGCCGCTGGTGGCCGCGGTTGCCGTGCTCAGCCTGGCGTCGCTGGCGATCTTCGTCGCGCTGGTGCCCTCCGCCGGATCGGCCGTGGAGCCGGAGACCAGGCTGAAGGAGCTCGCGCGCGAGTTCCAGGTTTCCGGGCAGAAGATCGAGCGCGAC
This sequence comes from Gammaproteobacteria bacterium, assembly GCA_012515985.1. Classification (GTDB taxonomy): domain Bacteria; phylum Pseudomonadota; class Gammaproteobacteria; order Xanthomonadales; family Xanthomonadaceae; genus Luteimonas. The sequence goes on along the minus strand of JAAYXJ010000040.1, from coordinate 22,294 downwards.
GTGGACGGCAAGCCTGTGCTGGCCGGCATGGTTGCCGACGCCACCGCGCGTCGCAACCTGCAGGAACAGGTTGCCAGGGAAGAACTCGACGTGACCCTGGTGCTGACCACCGGCGAGGACCTTGCCATCAACGTCGGTGAGCTGTTGCGCGCGGGCCAGTTCCCCGCCCGGACCCGGTACCTGGGGCGCGGCCGCGTGGAGGCCACGGGTTACTTCAACGACATGGATGCGTTCCGGGACTTCGTGAGGACCGACGCAGTCATCGCCACCGGCGTGCGCGAGATCGTGCCCATCAACCTCGCCGACCCCGAGCCGGAAGACGAGGCGCCCGCGAACGATGAGCCGGTGCGGATCGTGGCCTACGAGCGCGGCGAGGATCCCTACCTGCTCGACGAGCACGGCAATGAATACCGCGTGGGAATGACCATCCCCGGCGAGGGAGTGCTCAACTCCCTGGGCCGGCACGCGATGGTGACCACCGCCGAGGGTGACATCAAGCGCATTGAGGTGCGGCCGATCCGGGAAGACGAGAAGGCCGCGCCCGGCGCCGCGGAAGAAGCCACGAACGAGCCGGGCGCGCAGACGCCGTCGCGCGCCTGGGCCACGGAGCAGGCGCGCGCGGCGCGCCACCGGCAGTGACCAATCCAACCAACCCGGCCCCTTGCAGGGCCGCAACCGCAGCAAGGATCTGAGGAGAGGAGAATCATCATGAGCATCGACAATTCCGCACTGAACAACTACATCGGCAACGCCGCCTTCAGCAATGGCCCGGCCACCGGGCGCGGCAGCGTGTCCTCGGCCTCCGGCAACAGCTGGTACGAAGCGATGTCGCGCGCCTGGGGATCGGCCCTGGACGGGCAGGCGGCCCAGATCACCGAGATGTCGGACACGATCCGCGGCGGCGCCGACCAGCCGTCCAACATGGTCCAGCTGACCGCCGCCAGCCTGAAGATGCAGTTCATGTCCAACAACGCCGCCACCTCGCAGAACGCGACCGGCCAGGCGCTCGAGACCCTCGGCAAGCGCCAGTAACCTGACCGGGAGACACTCCCAGGAGGACCACCATGATTGAAGCCATCCAGGTTGCAGGGATCGAGCCCGCCACCGGCGCTGCAGGCGGCGCGGGCGCGGCGCCACAGCAGCAGGCATCGCCGATCGACGTGCGCGACTTCGGGCAGGCGCAGCTGCGCGCGGCCGGCGTGAGCAAACCGGCCCAGGCCACGGGGGCCGAAGCCGTCTCGGGGACGGCCAAGGCCGGCCCCTCGGAAGCCACGAAGATGCTGGTGTCGGCGTTCGACAGCCTCAATTCCAACGCCGTCGAGATGCAGAAACTGGCCGCCGAGATCAGCAGCACCAAGGGCGAACTGATGCCCAGCCAGCTGTTCCAGATGACCATGGTCTCGCACAAGTTCCTGTTCCAGTCGCAGCTCACTTCGAACGTGGCCAACCGCACGTCCGATGGCGTGCAGCAGCTGTTCCGCCAGCAGTCCTGAGCGGTGATGACGGGGGCAGGCCAATGAGCGTTCCAACCATGAGCATCCGGCGCTGGCGGGCGGGGCTGGGCATGCTGGCGGCCCTGCTGCTGGCCGCCTGCGGCCAGGTCACGATGCACTCGAACCTGGACGAGACCCAGGCCAATGAGGTCCTGGCGGTACTGCTGGCCAATGGGATCAGCGCCGACAAGCGCAGCTCGGTGAGCAGCGATACCGGCTTCCAGATCCGCGTCAGCCGCAGCGACTTCCCGTACGCGATGGAGGCGCTGCAGGCGCGCGGTCTGCCCAGGCCGCCGCTGCAGTCGCTGTGCGACGTGTTCCAGCGCCAGGGCTTCGTGTCCTCGGCCACCGAGGAACGCGCCAGGCAGCAGTGCGGCTGGGAGCAGGACCTCACCCGCACACTGTCGTCGTATGCGGGCGTGGCCTCGGCGCGGGTGCACATCGCCCTCCCCGAGCGCGACCCGATCGGCGGGACCATGGGCGATGCATCTGCCTCGGTGGTCATCTTCGAGCAGGCGGGTGCCAACCTGCGCAACGAAGAGCACAACTTCAAGGTGCTGGTGAAGGACGCCGTGCCCGGCCTGCGCGACGTCAACCAGGTGTCGGTGAAGTTCAACACCCTGCCGCCCCCGGGCGACCGCGACCGTGGCAATGCGCCGCCGGTGATGTCGGCGATGAGCCCGGTCACCCTTGGCGTGGCCGCCGCGGTGATCGCGGTGCTTGCCCTCCTGGTCACGCTGGGCAACCGCCTGCGGGTGCGCCTGCAGGGCAAGCCGAAGGCGGACGACCGCCTCTGGAAGGGCTGAGGTCGCGTTGCATGTCGCTGCAGGGGCTGCTTGCCGAGGTCGATCCGGGCTGGTTCGTGTGCCAGGGCGAAGCGCTGGATGCGCGGCTGCTCGGGCCCGCCCGGCGGTCGCCGCTGGGCCGGCGCCTGCTGGCCCGGACCCTGCTTGAGGGCGATACGGCCGGGACCCTGCTGGCGCCCAGGCCCGGCGCACCCACGCCCACCGCGATCCTGCGCTGGCCGCGGGCCAAGCTGGGCCGCCTGGTGCGTGACCTGGGCGTGCTCGCCTATGCCCCGGTGATCCGGGCCGAGGTGCGGCGCGATCCGGTGCGCCGGATCAAGAACGCGCTGGGCGGCAGCTACCTGCTGGCGCTTGATCCCAGCATCTGGGACGCGCGCGTGGAGCGGGAGGTGCACGACCGCCTGCAGCGGCAGTGGGAGGCGCTGTTCACGCGCCTTGCCGCACAGCCCGGCGACGACACGCCCCTGTTCGAACTGCTTGAGCGCCAGGGCCGCGGCGAACTGCGCCGCTGGGCCGCGCAGCGCGACCGCGCGCTGGGCGAGTGGGCGGCGCTGCTGTATCCACCGGAAGATCCCGCCGAGGGCCACCTGCCTGAAAAGCCGGTGTTGCTGCTGGCCACCCACCATGAGACCCGGCGGGAGGCCGCATGAGCACGGCAGCCGGCAAGGCGGGACCGCGCGGCGCGTCGCGCCCGCGCGTCGCCCCCGATGCAGTCGTGGTGACCGACCGGCGCGTTTTCACCCGCGCGGTGACGGCGCCGGTGGTGCCGGCCAGGGCGTGGGCGCGGCTGGAGGAAGTCGATGCCCTGCTCGAAGAGGTCAACGCCCTGCACGCACAGGCAGGACAGGAGATCGCCCGCGCCCGCGAGGAGGCGCAGGCGGCCGGCTTCGCCGAAGGCCTGGCGCGCGCCCAGCAGCAGATGACGGAAAAGCTGGCCGCGCTCAACGAACACCGTGCCCGGGTGCTCGGCGATGCCACCGGACGCATCACCGAACTCGCCTGCGCGATCGTGGCCCGCATCGCCCCCGGGTTCGATGCCGCCAGCGTGGTCCCGCCGCTGGTCATGCAGGCGGTGGAAGCCGCCCAGGCGGAACAGTTCCTGCTCATCCGCGTGCATCCCGATGCGCGCGCCGGCGTGGAAGCCGGCCTGGGTGCGGTGCGCCAGGCCCATCCCGCGGTCGGGGTGATCGAGCTGGTCGATGACGAGAGCCTGGATCCGCTCAGCTGCGTGGTGGTCTCCGAGGCCGGCGAGGTGCGCGCCGGCGTGGCCCAGCAGATCGAGGCCATCCGCGCGGCCCTCGCAGGTGCAAGCGGCGGGGCGCCTGCGTGAACACGCCGGCCAGCGATCCGCTGCTCAGCGCCCTCTCGGCGGTCACCAGCGTCCAGCGCGTGGGCAAGGTGGCCGATGCGTACGGCACCATGATCCGCGCGACCGGACTCAAGGCCTCCATCGGCGAGCTCTGCCACCTGCGCAATCCGCGCGGCACCGGCGACCCTGATTTCAGCCTGGCCGCGGAAGTGGTTGGCGTGTCCAGGCAGCACACCCTTCTGACCCCCCTTGGCGCCCTGGACGGCGTGTCCGCCACCACCGAGGTGTACGCCACCGGGCGCCAGGCGTCCGTGCGTGCCGGTGACGGGCTGCTGGGACGGGTGCTGGACGCGCACGGCGAGCCGATCGACGACAAGGGCCCGCTCGGCCCCACCGTCGAGGCGCCGATCTACGCCAAGTCGCCGAACCCGCTCACCCGCAGCCTCATCGAGCGGCCGTTCGCCACCGGGGTGCGCGCCATCGACGCCGTGATGACCGCCGGCGAGGGGCAGCGCCTGGGCATCTTCGCGGTGGCCGGCGGCGGCAAGAGCACCCTGCTGGGCATGCTCGCCCGCGGCGGCGATGCCGACGTCAACGTCATCGTGCTGGTCGGCGAGCGCGGCCGCGAGGTCAACGAATTCATCTTCGACAACCTCGGCGACGAAGGGCTGGCGCGGTCGGTGGTGGTGGTCGCCACCTCGGACCGGCCGGCGCTCGAGCGCAGCCGCGCCGCCTGGGTGGGGACCGCGATCGCCGAACACTTCCGCGACCGCGGCAAGCGCGTGCTGCTGCTGGTGGACTCGGTTACCCGCTTCGCCCGCGCGCTGCGCGACGTGGGCCTGGCGATCGGCGAGCCGCCGGCGCGGCGCGGGTTCCCGCCATCGGTGTTCAGCGCCCTGCCGCAGCTGTTCGAGCGCGCGGGCAACAACGAGCACGGCTCCATCACCGCCTTCTACACCGTGCTGGCCGAGGACGAGGACGGCGGCGACCCGATCGTGGAGGAGGTGCGCTCGATCCTCGACGGCCACATCGTGCTGTCGCGCAAGCTTGCCGCCGCCTACCACTATCCGGCGATCGACGTGCTCACCAGCCTCAGCCGGACCATGCCGCGGGTGGTGGATGAAACCCACCTGCGCGCCGCCGGCCAGCTGCGCAAGTACCTGGCCAAGTACAACGACATCGAAATGCTGCTGCAGCTGGGCGAGTACAAGCGCGGGTCCGATCCGGAAGCCGACGTGGCGATCGAGAAGATCGGTCCCATCCGCAAGCTGCTCCAGCAGGGCTCGAGCGAGCTGGCCGGTTTCGATGACTCCGCCGACGCGCTGCGCAGGTTGTTCCGGTGAAGCGCTACCCGCTGCAGACCCTGGTCAAGCTGCGCGCCCACCGCACCGCGCTGGCGCGCACCCACATGCTGGAGAAGCAGGCCGCTGCCCGCGCCTGCCGCGAAGAGTGCGCGCGGATCGAGGCCGGCATCGACGCGCTTGGCGTCGAGCGCGCGTCGCATCGCCAGCGCCTGCTTGACCCGCCGCCGCCGGGGCAGCCCTGGGCAGTGGCGATGGAGCAGCGCGAGGCCCACATCGGCCTGCTGGGCGAGCGCATCGTGATGGAGCAGGCGAACCTGCAGCAGGCCAACCAGCGCCTGGCCGCGGCTGAGCGTGAGCTCGACGAGGCCCGCCAGGCATGGGTTCGCGCGCAGGCGCGCGAGGACGCCCTGGCCAAGCGGCGCGAGGCCTGGGTGGGCGAGCAGGTGGCGCTGGAAGGGCGCAGGGAAGAGGAAGCCGCCGCCGACCTGGTCCAGGCCAGGGCGGCGCGGGCCATGCACGAACCACAGTGAGGTGAGACATGGGTATTGAACGCAGCCAGCTGTCCGATTCCGTCGACCAGGCGCGCAAGCCCGGTTCCGACTCCAGCCGCGCGCAGCGCGAGCCGCCGCCGCGCGAGGCCGTCGACCGGTTCCGCCAGGCCATGCAGTCGCGCCACGAGGCCCGCGAGGAATTCGCCGGCGGGCGCGCTGCAGGCGCCGGCGTGCTGTCCGGCGAGGAGCGGGCGCAGGCGCAGGCGGAGGTGAACCGGGCTGCCACCGATGATGCGGTCCAGGCCGGGCGCCAGCCGGGCGATGATTTGGAAACGATGCGCGCGCGCGACCCGGCCGAGGTGCTGGCGATGATGCAGGCGCAGTCGGCGCTGCGCGATGGCGCGCACATGGCACAGCAGGCCCCGGCCACGGCAGCCGCCAACCCGGCGGCATTTGCCGAGCTGGTGGAGCGCCATGTGCGCCAGCTGGCCGTGGGCGGCAACGCCGTCGACGATCGCGATGGCCAGGTGCTGCTGCGCATGTCCGACGCCACCCTGCCGGGCACTGACCTGATGCTCAGCAGGACCGCCGACGGCTGGCTGTTGCGCGCCGACGTGCGCTCGCGGGACAGTTACGACGCCATCCGCGAGGCCGCCCCGGAGCTGGCGAAGCGCTTCAGCGAGCGCAACCTCGGCACGCTTGAGATCGATCCGCAGTTCCATGGCTGAGTCCGGCGCCGCCGGTATAGGGTTCGCCCTAGCTTGCGACGGCGCGCCGCCTGCCTAGACTCGGAATCAAGGTCCAACCACCGCCAGACCCACCGGAAACCGCCACGCACATGTCCCGCCGACCCGCCATCCGCAAGGCTCCCACGAGGCAGGCCCCTGTGGTCCAGCCCCAGGCCGGGCCCGTCCCGGACACGGATGCACCGGTGTCGGGGAATGCGGCGTCGGCCAGCGTCGAGGCGATGGTCCAGGAGGGCATGGCCAAGCTGCAGGAGCAGTTCCAGGAAATCCTGCAGGGCGACGCCGGACTCGATGCGAAACAGCGCGAGCAGATGGGCGAAGTGTTCGGCCAGGTCCTGCAAAGCGCGGCCAGCTCGCCAGGGCCGGCCAGTGACGATGCCTTCGACCGCAACCGCTGGCGTGAGACCGTCGAGCTGCTCCGCCAGAGCGGCGGCGTGGCGGAAGATGAAGCCGACGAGCTCATCCGTACGCTCAACGACGCGCTGGCTCCGCTGGAGCGGCGCGAGTCGCAGCTGGCGCTTGAATTCAGCCGCAGGATGGCGGCCGATGGCGAGCAGGCGGCCATCGAATGGCTGCGCAGCCAGACCGACAGGGAGTCGGCCGACCAGGCCCAGGAACCCTCGAGGATCCCGCAGGGCGACCATCCGTCGCTCCGCAGTGAGACAGTCAGGTCCCGTTCGCGGTTGTTGCGCGGGCCGCCGCGCTGAAGCCAGTGGCCCGCTTTCCGGGCAGACGCTTCACCCGACAGTCCATGCCAACCAGACATCGCAAACGGAGAACGAACATGTCCAATATCCAGTCCTTCACCTTTTCCTTCGTCCAGAACGTCCAGGACGACGCCCGCATCCAGTCCACCCAGGCCCGCACCAGCGGCGCCAGCACCAGCTGGATGATGGCCTTCGCCAAGCTGATGGGCGAGGTCGCCAACAACATCGCCGAGCAGATGATGGACAAGGCCAAGGAGATTGACGCCGCGGCCAAGAACGAAGAGCCGGCCAACGAGCTCACCGCCGAGCTGACCGCGCTGAGCCAGCTGTTCAAGATGGTCACCGAAGCCACGAGCAACGTGATCAAGTCGATCGGCGAAGGCAACACCTCGCTGGCCCGCAAGCAGTAAGCTTCCGGAACCAGCTGTACGCGGAAGGGCCCCGATCATCGGGGCCCTTTCGTTTTGTCCGGAATCAATCGGGAACCAGGGCGCGACCAGGAACCAGCGCGCAGGGTTGCCTATTTCAGGCAGACGGGCACCCGCAGCATGCTCATCGAGCCGTCGCCGATGTTGGCCACGGGGCGCATTTCATAACGGATCCGCCGGCACTTGCGGTCCGCCTTTTCGCGCCCGTCGGGGGCTTGCGCGGATTCTTCCCCGGCGCGGGGCGTGGCCCGCGTCAGTCCGTAGGAGAAATGGAAGACGCTGCCCGCAGGAACCTGCTCCGATCCTGATTCAAGCAGCTCCAGCTCCACCTCGAGCGAGAACGACGCCGGGGTCGCGGACCCGGAAAAACTGAACGCCTGCGGATGCAACGTGCCGCCGCCGCTGATGCGACCCTCCCGGTCGATTTCCAGCGACACCGGGCCCGCATCGCTTCGCCAGCCTTCCGCGGTGAACTCCCCGTCAAGCGCAAAGCCGGCGTCGCCGTCATCGTCATCGATCGCGCCGAAGACGACGAGCCTGGCCTTGCCATCACCAGTCTCCAGCAGCTGCGCGCTGCCCTGGCCGTAGCGTCTCCAGGGCTTTCCAGCGGGCGCAGCGGGCCGGACCTCGACTTCCAGCCAGCCCGTGTACGGGTCGCCCGGCAGGATGCCGGCGGCGGACTCTTCCCGCCCGGAGCCCTTGCTGTCACATGCGGCCAATGAGAGCGCGGCCAGCAGGCTGGATGCGCAGATGGACCATCGGGCCGGAGCGGTTGCAGCTGTCATGGGATCTTCAACGGGTCACGGCGCGGCAGGCAGTGTTTGCGGCCGGGCACGGCGGCAGCGCCGCCGGCCCGCCGGGACGGCAAGGGACCGTCGGCATGTTACCTGCGCCGTCGGGACACCCGCCAGGCGATGACGCCGGCGCAAAGCCCAATGCCGCCCAGCAATGCCACCAGCCCCAGTGGCAGCGTACCGCGCGCCGGGGTGCCGCCGGCCGGCGCGAACATCGGCGTGACCGCGAGGATCAGCAGTCCCAAACAAAGCCAGGCGGTGATGGTCAGCGCCCAGTACAACCAGTGGAACACGTGGTCTGCCTGGCGGCGGAGCTCGGGCTCGCTGGCCGGGCCATGACCCCTGGCGGCAGCCAGCATGGCCATCCCCAGGCCGCGCATCGTGCGCCGCCGCTGCGCGGATTCCACGGTATGGCCGTGGGGGAGCGGTCCGTCGGCCCTGGGCTGCGCGCGATCGGCCCCGGGGAGCACGGTGTTGCCGCGTGCCTCGGATGGCGACTGGCTGGCCGGCACCGCTTGCTGCGCAACCACGGCGGCGGCGGGAGCCGTGGCCTGGGAATTGCCGGGCGCCGACGCCGACGTTGCGCCGGCGGCAGCCAGGGACGAGGCGGTGGCCGCCTGCGTGGCGGCGGGATTGGCCGGCACGCTGGTGGATGCCTGCGCCGCCGCGGGAGTGGCGGACATCTGCGCCGCGGGCGCACCCTGCGGCGGCGCCGCGACGTGCGTGACGTTGACCGGAGTGCCCGGCCCGGCCGCCGCGGGTTGGCCCTGCGCGGGAGTGGCTGGGGCCTGGGCGGGCACGGCGCCGGGCCTTCCGCCCGGGGCCGGATTGGCCATTGCCGCCTGTCCCGGGAGCGGCGCTCCCGTCATCGGGGCAGTCGATGCCTGGCCGGGCGCGGTCGCCGCGCCGGTTGCCAGACCGCCTTGTGCCGCGTGCGGCGCGGCGGGTGCTTGCCGCGCCAGCGCGTGGGCCGGGGTGTTTCCCGGGTGCGCATGGCCCGGGGCCAGGGACGCTGATGCCCGCGGCGCCTGCGCGGCGCCTGGCCGGCCGGCATGGGCCTGCGGTGCCGCGTGCGACGCCGGTGTGTCCCCGCTTCCAAGGACCGCCTGCAGGGTATTGGGCGCGGTTGAGAGCACCTGCCCTGCCGCGCTGGCCACTGCCGGCAGCACTGTCGGCCCGGAAGCGGGGGGGCCGCCGCGGGCCGCGGCGTGCGCAGGGACATGCCCCGGGGGCGGCGGGGGACTCCCCGCGGCGTTGCCGGCGCTGCGGATCCCGGGTGCCCCGGGGGCGGCATTGGCCAGCGCCTGGGGCGCCGGCCCCGGCGGCGCTGGGAGGCCGGGGCGTCCGGGCCCGCTGGGGCCGTGCGCGTGGCCTGGCCCCCCCGGGCCGCCATGCCCGGATGCGTTGAAGGATCGGGCCGCCGCGGCGATCGCCTGGCCCGGGGCCTGCGGTCTGGGATGGCCACCGCCGGTGTGGCTGGGGCCGAAGCCGGGGCCCCCCCGCGCGACGTCACGGAAAACGGACGACTGCATCTGGCCGTGCAGGCCCTTGAGGACGCTGGCGGCGGCGGACTGGCCCGGCAACTGCGGCAGTCGAGGGGCACCGATGGACGGAAACGATGGCGACACGTGCGCGCTCCGGCACGGATTGGTGGGCGCGGCCCCCCTGCACCGCTCCACCCTTCAAACTACTACCGGCTCCGGCGAGGGGAAGCTGGGGTCAACCCTAGGTGGCGTTGCCCAGGTCTGTGCCCGGGGCCGGGCGGAGAAGCCGCACTCAGTCGCCGACGACCAGGGCGCGCCGCTTGGCGGCCCGCCTTCCGGCGCGCGGAAGGCTCCAGTCGTTGTCGAACAGCGCCGGCTCCCACCCGCCATAGGTGGGGTTGGGCAGCATCCACCAGCGCTGGCCGAACCAGCCGCCGTGCTCGCGGAGGACCGCGTCGCGTTCGCCCGCCCGGTTGGCGGGAAGGTGGGCGAAATCGCCCAGCTGGTCGCCGAACTGCATCAGCACCCGGTGGCTGCGGCCAACCAGCTGGCGCCGGCACAGCTTGCCGCTGCTGCTGCCCGGCTGCTCGCAGCCATCGACCTGCGTGCCGTTGCCCAGGAACACCCCGTCGTGCGCCACCGGCAGGCCCAGCGCCCTCAGGTTGGCAAGGGTGTCGTCCTTCAGCCGCTGCTCGCGGTTGGTGACGTAGTAGAGGGTGACGCCCCGCTCCGAGGCCGCGCGGGCGAATTCGGCGAACCCCGGTACCGCGGTGGCCTTGCGCTCGGCCACCCAGTCCGCCCAGGTCCCGTCGTCGTATTCCAGCCCATCGCGCACCAGGCGGGCCTGGTAGATGGAGTTGTCGAGCACCGTCTCGTCGATGTCGAGGATCACGGCGGGCGGCAGGCCGTGCCAGGCGGCGGGGTTGTCGCGCTCCGACGGCACCAGCGCGTCCCACTGCGGATCGGCCAGCGCCGCGTCGAGCTGGGCGATCGCGCCGCGGTACAGGGATGCCAGCGTGGCCTGGTACTCCTGCGAGCGCTGCACCCACAGCACCGCGTTGAGGTTGTCGTCGGGAGCCTCCAGCGCCGGTGCGGAGCCCGGCGCCGCGGCCGGGACGGGCGCAGGCGCAGTGGCGCATCCGGCCAGCGCGAGCGACAGCAGCAGGGCCAGCGCGGGCATCAGGCCCCTGGGCGTGGATTGCGGTGCCATGGCGTGCTCCGATCAGTCAGGGCCGCAAAGTGTACCCAACCTCCCCTGCAGGCCACGGGGTTCAGTCGCTGAGCAGCGCCTGGATCGCGGCGAAACCGGCGCTGGCGCGCTCCTGCTTGCGCTCGGCGTCCGCCACCGGGTCGGCGCCGTCGCGCTGCAGTTCCGCGGCCGGGAGTTCATCGAGGAAGCGGCTGGGCTCCAGCCGCAGCCGGCTGCCCCACTTCTGCACCTCGCGCGGGTACGACAGCCACAGCCGCTCCTTGGCCCGGGTAATTGCCACGTAGAGCAGGCGGCGCTCCTCGTCCAGGCTGCCCTCGTCGATGCTGGCCTCGTGCGGCAGCGTGCCCTCGGCAACGCCGATCACGAACACGCAGCGGAACTCCAGCCCCTTGGCCGCGTGCATGCTCATCAGCCGCACCTGGTTGCCGCCCTCGTCGCGGTCGGCGTGGGTGAGCAGGGCCAGCTGCGCGGCCAGCTCGCCCGCACCGCCGCCGCCGCGTGGGCCTTCGAACCACTCGGCCAGCTCGTCGAGGTTCCCGCGGCGCATGGTGAACTGGGCCTCGTTGCGGCACTGCGCCTGCAGCGCGGCGAGCAGCCCGGAGCGCTCGTTGAGCGCGCGCACCAGATCGGCCGGTGGCAGTCGCGCGGCGTCGGCGCGCAGCCCGCGCAGGATGTCGGCGAACCCGCCCAGGGCGTTGGCCGCGCGCGCCGGCAACTGCTTGAGCAGGCTGATCGATTCGATCGCGCGTGCCATCGGCATGCCGGCATGGTGGGCCAGTTCGGCGAGCCTGGCCAGCGTGGTCGCCCCGACCTCGCGCCGCGGCGACTGCACCGCGCGCAGGAAGGCGGCGTCGTCGTCCGGATTGGCCACCAGCCGCAGCCACGACAGCGCATCCTTGACCTCGGCGCGCTCCAGGAACGCGGTGCCGCCGGAGAGGTGGTAGGGCACGCGGATCATCTGCAGCGCCTTCTCCAGCGCCCGGGACTGGAAGTTGCTGCGGAACAGCACGCAGAAATCGCTCCAAGGGATCTGCCTGGCGGTATGCAGGAAATCGATCTCCGCCGCCACGCGCTCGGCCTCGTGGGCCGCATCGCGGCATTCCCACACCCGGATCCGCTCGCCGTCGGGCTGGGCGCTCCACAGGGTCTTGGGGTGTTCGTGCGGGTTGTTGGCGATCAGCGCGTTGGCCGCGCGCAGCACGCGGTTGGAGCAGCGGTAGTTCTGCTCCAGTTTCACCACCCGCAGGTCCGGGTAATCCTGGCCGAGCTGGGAGAGGTTTTCCGGGTTGGCGCCGCGCCAGGCGTAGATGCTCTGGTCGTCGTCGCCCACGCAGGTGAAGTTGCCCGCCGGCCCGGCCAGCGCCTTGAGCAGCCGGTACTGGGCGTCGTTGGTGTCCTGGCACTCGTCCACCAGCAGGTAGCCGATGCGCTCGCGCCACGCCAGTCGGGCGTCCTCGTCGGTCTCGAGCAGCCGCACCGGCAGCCGGATCAGGTCGTCGAAGTCCACCGCATTGAATGCTCCCAGCCGCGCCTGGTAGCGGGCATAGAGCCCCGCGGCCTCCAGCTCCCGGGTGCTGCGGGCAGCGGCCTTGGCCTCCTCCGGGGAGAGCCCTCCGTTCTTGGCCCGCGACACCAGGCCGGCCATCGCCTGCACCGCATCGGGCTTGGCGCCGGGCATCAGGTCGCGGAACTGCGCCATGCAGTCGTCGCTGTCGAACACCGAGAACCCGCGCCGCAGCCCCACCTTGGCGTGGTCGATCTGCAGCATCCGCAGTCCCAGCGCGTGGAAGGTGCAGACCGTCAGGCCTTCGGCGCCGTCGCCGCGGATGCGCCTGGCCACCCGCTCGCGCATTTCCTTCGCCGACTTGTTGGTGAAGGTGATCGCGGCGATGCGCCGGGCCGGGTAGCGGCCCGACGAGACCAGGTGCGCGATCTTCTCCACGATCACCCGGGTCTTGCCGCTGCCGGCGCCGGCAAGCACCAGCAGCGGTCCGTCGCAATGGGTGACGGCCGCGGACTGCTGCGGGTTGAGGGAATCAAGGGACACTGCCTGGGCGCCATGTCGGCCGCGGATGGGGGCGCAAGTGTACAGGCTGCGACGATCCGGCCCCCTGCCGCGTACCGTCCCATGCAACCGGGCACAAGGAGATCGGAATGGAGACCGGAAGGGGATGGTTGGCGGCGATCCTGCTGGCGGTGGCGGGGGTGGCTGGCGCCTCCGGGGGCGGGGGCGTGAAGCTGGACATCGACCCGAACATGCTGACCGAGGGATTCCTCGGGGCGCATCCGGACCTGCCAGGCCCCCTTGCGGTCCCCCAGGCGGGTGCCGAGATCAACGCACCGGCGCTCATGGCTGCTGCAACCGTACTGGGCACGGACTATTACGCCGATGACTATTGGGTGCCCGAGCAGTACTGGAAGATGATGGACCGGTCCTGGAACGCGCCCGCGGCCGATCGCGAAGGGCGGGTGGACGTGGGCGCTCCGGCCACGCTGCCCAGGCCGCGCGGATCGGGCGAGCGGCCGGATGATTGATCACGGAGGACGGGAAGGATGAAACAGCTTGTATCAGCCGGGGTTGCCGCCGTGGCGCTTGCGTTCGGCACGGCAGGCGTCAAGGCCCAGGAACAGCGCGTGGTCGACACCGATCGCGTGCTGGGTTCGGAAGCCTTCCTCAGCGCCCACCCCGACCTCCAGAACCGCCACCGCGGGACGCTTGCCTACGAGGAAGGGCGTTTGGAAGAGGCGCTCACGTATTTCCGGCGCGCGGCCCGGTACGCCGACAAGCCGTCCCAGGCCATGGTGGGCGAGATGCTGTGGAAGGGGGAGGGCGTCGCCCGCGACCCCGCCCTCGCCTACGCCTGGATGGACCTGGCCGCCGAGCGCGGCTATCCCGGATTCACGATCATCCGCGAGCGCTACTGGGCGGAACTGGACCAGGCGCAGCGGGAGGACGCGGTCACCCGCGGCCAGGATATCTACGCGGAGTACGGGGACGAGGTCGCCCAGCCGAGGATCGCCACTGTGCTGCGCCGGGAGCGCCGTCGCATGACCGGCAGCCGCACGGGGTTCGTGGGCACCCTGGAGGTCTTGATCGCCGGGCCCGGCGGCATCCCGCAGTCAATCAGCGGCGACCGCTTCTATGACGCCAAGTTCTGGGAGCCCGAGCTCTACCAGGCCTGGCACGACGCGGTGTGGATGGAGCAGCGCGAAGGCAGGGTCAACATCGGCGACATCGAGCCGCTGCGCCGCGACCGCGCGAAGGACGACGACTGATGCGGCGCTTTAAACTTCCCGCATGGCCAAGCTGTATTTCTACTATTCGGCGATGAACGCCGGGAAGACCACGACCCTGCTGCAGTCGGCGCACAACTATCGCGAACGCGGGATGCGCACGCTGATCCTGGCGCCGCGGCTGGATGACCGCGCCGGGGGACGGGTGGCGTCGCGGATCGGGCTGCAGTCCGACGCGGTCGGGTTCGATGCCGGTACCGACCTGCAGCAGCTGGTGGAGCGGGACATCACCGCGCATGGCCCGCTGCACTGCGTGCTGGTGGACGAGGCGCAGTTCCTTTCGCGCAGCCAGGTGTGGCAGCTCAGCGAGGTGGTGGACCTCCTGCACATCCCGGTGCTGTGCTACGGGCTGCGCACGGATTTCCGCGGCGAGCTGTTCGAAGGCAGCCAGCACCTGCTGGCCTGGGCGGACGAGCTGGTGGAGATCAAGACGATCTGCCACAGCGGCAGCAAGGCCACGATGACCGTGCGGGTGGATGAAAACGGCTTCGCCGTGCATGACGGGCCGCAGGTGGAGATCGGCGGCAACGAGCGCTACGTGTCGGTCAGCCGGACCGAGTTCAAGAAGGTGACCCGCGGCCAGGGGCGGATCGAGCCGCTGCAGCCCGGCCTGCCGCTGGGCTGAAGCTTTCAGCGCGCGGGGTCGGCCAGGTGCGCCGCCGTGGCGGTGGCGCTGTGGTCCCCGGTGCTTCCACCGCCGGCTGGATCGATGATGCGGTCGAGCACGCCAGCATATTCGTCGCGCAGCTCCAGGGTCATCCGGTGGTGGCGTCCCAGCAGCCGTGCCGACGTGTCCAGCGCCCCGGCACAGGCCACGGACGCTTCGTGCAGTTGCCCTGCCCGCGCCCGCAGGGCGCAGATCTCGCGCAGCACCCGGATGGTCAGCGGGTTGCGCTCCCCCACCGTGGACTGGAGCTGGGCGTGCGCGGCTTCCAGCCCGCGCAGCGCGGCCGCGTAGCGCCCGGCGTCAGCCTCCAGGCCGGCCAGGTCGGCGATGCTCTCCGCGATGCCGGCGGTGCCGGGCATGCGGTCACGCCGCAGCGCCAGCGCCCGGCGGAAGTGGACCTCGGCGAGGTCGTGTTCGCCCAGGGCCCGGTGGCATCGGCCCAGCTGGGTATGGAAACCGGCGGCCTGGCGCGGCATGCGCCGCTCCTGGCGGCGCGCGAGCGGCTGCAGTTCCCGCATGTGGTCAACGCATTCGCGTGCCTGCCGCGTCACCCGCAGGGCATGGCCCAGGTCGGCCGCCGACTCCAGCCGCAGGCCCGCCGGTGCCCGGTCGACGCCTGCAAGCAACCGTGACTGGCGGCCGAGCAGCTCCAGCGCATCGGCATGGTCGCCCAGGCCCAGCCGCAGCCGGCCGATCACCCCCAGCAGCGCCGCCCGGGCCACCGGCTGGCGCTCGAGCTCGACCTCGCCGCGCTCCACCCCGCTGTCCAGCAGCTGGCGCACGTCCACCGGCTGGTCGCCCGGTGCCTCGCCGGCGTCCTGGAACAGGGTGACGATGAAGTTCTGCATGGCCTGCGCGCGCTCGGCGTCCTGCAGCGCCTGGCGCGACTGCCAGGCCACCAGGCCCAGGGCGGTGGCCAGCACCACGACCACCAGCGCCGCGGTCGACAGCGGCCAGCGATGGCGGCGCAGGAACTTGCCGGCGCGATAGGTGATCCGCTGCGGCCGGGCCAGCACCGGCTTGCCGTCGAGGTGGCGCTGCAGGTCCTGCGCCAGCGCCTCCACCGAGGCATAGCGCTGCTCGTAGCGCTTGGACATGGCCTTGAGGACGATGTTGTCCAGGTCCCCCGCCACCGCGCGGGCGCGCCGCTGCAGCGCCTGCGCCGCTTCCGGCCCGGTCTCCGCCCGCCGCTGCAGCGCCTGCGAAGGGCGCTGCGGATCGGCATGCAGGATCGCCTCCTCCCACTGCGCATCGCTCTTGTGCCGCGGCTGGTAGGGCTTGGTACCGGCCAGCAGTTCGTACAGGACCACGCCCAGCGAGTACACGTCGGTGAGGGTGGACACGGGCTCGCCGCGGATCTGTTCCGGCGCCGCGTAGTGCAGGGTGAAGGCGCGCGCGCCGGTGCGCGTGTGGTCGGGCAGGTCGGCGCCGTCGAGCAGTTTCGCGATGCCGAAGTCGAGCAGGCGCACCTCGTCCAGGGGCGTGACCAGGATGTTCGAGGGCTTGAGGTCGCGATGGACGATGAGGTTGGCGTGGGCGTGGCTGACCGCGTCGCACACCTGCAGGAACAGCCGCAACAGCGGCCGCACTTCCATGCCGCGGCGCGCGCACCAGTCGCTGATCGGCTCGCCGTCCACATAGTCCAGCGCCAGGTAGGGCTGGTTGTCGGCGCTGATGCCGGCATCGAGCAGGCGCGCGATGTGGGCGTGCTCGAGCCGCGCGAGGATCTCGCGCTCGCGGGTGAAGCGCAGCCGCAGCCCCGGGTCCGCCAGACCCGGCCGCAGCAGCTTGAGCGCCACCCGGCGCTGGTACAGGCCATCGGCGCGGCTGGCCAGCCAGACCTGGCCCATGCCGCCTTCGCCCAGCAGGCGCTCGAGCCGGTAGGGGCCGACCTGGGTGCCGGGGCGCGCCCCGGGCAGCGGGGCCACCAGCGGCGTGCCCAGGAAGTTGTCCGCGCCATCCTCCAGCGCCAGCAGCGCGGCCAGCTCGTCGGCCAGGCGCGGCTCCGCCGAGCGCAGCTCGGCCAGGCTGGCCTCGCGCGCCCGTGGCTCGAGCTCGAGCAGGGCGTCGAGCAGCGGCGAGAGCCTGCGCCAGCGTTCAGCGTCCATGGCACATCCCGCCGCGGCCGCGGCGGCGGGCACGGTGCCGCCTGTCAGCCGGCGGAACCATCCCGCAGCGCGGCCAGCAGGAACAGCCTGGCCTTTTGCCAATCCCGGCGCACGCTGCGCTCGGAGCGCTCCATCAGGCCGGCGATCTCAAGCTCGGACAGGCCCGCGAAGTAGCGCAGCTCCACGACCCGGGCGAGGCGTTCGTCCGCCCGCGCCAGGTTTTCAAGGGCCGCGTCCAGGGCCAGCATGTCCTCGTCAAGGTGCAGCCCTCCCGGCAGGTCTTCCGGCAGGTCGGTGACCCGGTGCTGGTCGCCGCCGCGCTTGCGCGCCAGGCGCTGGCGGGCGTAGTCCACCACCACCGAGCGCATGGCCGAGGCGGCGTAGGCGAAGAAGTGGGTGCGGTCCTCGAAGCGGGCGCCGCGGCCACCCACCAGCTTCAGGTAGGCCTCGTGCACCAGCGCGGTGGCATCGAGCGTCTGCCCATGCTGGCCCGACAGCTGGCGCCGCGCCATCGAGTGCAGCTCCTGGTAGAGGGTGGCCAGTACCTGGTCGAGCGCCGCGCGGTCCCCCTCCCTCGCAGCGTCCAGCCACCGGGTGATGTCAGCGGTATCCGCCATGGAACTCCCCCGCGGTGTCGAACCCACTATATACATGAACTGTGCGCCGGGTGGCGCTTTTTGCTAGCGCTGGCAGCGGCCGCACCACACCGTCGCGCGCTGGCCCACCACGCCCTGGCGCAGGGCGGCGCCGCAGCGTTGGCAGGGCTGGCCGCCGCGGCCGTAGGTGGAAAGCTCCTGCTCGAAGTAGCCCGGCGCGCCGTCCGGGGCGAGGAAATCCCGCAGCGTGGTGCCCCCGCGCTCGATGGCGGCCTGCAGGATCTGCTTCACCGCATCGGCCAGGGCGCCGTAGCGCGCCCGCGATACCCGCCCCGCAGCGCGCAACGGCGAGATCCCGGCCATGAACAGGGCCTCGGCGGCGTAGATGTTGCCGACCCCCACCACCACCGACTGGTCCATCAGGAAGGTCTTGACCGGCGCCCTGCGCCCGCGCGAGAGCCGCCACAGCCAGTCGCCGTCGAAACCGTCGGCCAGCGGCTCCGGGCCCAGCGAGCGCAGCAGCGGGTGTACCTCATCCGGGGGTTGCCACAGCAGGCAGCCGAAGCGGCGCGGGTCGTTGAAGCGCAGTGCCCGGCCGTCGTCGAGCACCAGGTCGAAATGATCGTGGGCGCGCACCGGCGTGCCGGCGGGCGCCAGCCGCAGGCTGCCCGACATGCCCAGGTGCATCAGCGCGCTGCCCGCGGCCGTATCCAGCAGCAGGTACTTGGCGCGCCGGCGGATGCCATCCACGCGCTGGCCGGGCAGCAACTTCGACACCTCGGGAGGAATCGGCCAGCGCAGATCCGCGCGGCGCAACACCACCTGTTCCACCCGGCGGCCGGCGACGTGCGGAGCCAGTCCGCGGCGGGTGGTTTCGACTTCGGGCAGCTCGGGCATGGATGCCAAGTTGGAGGCGACGGCGCGCCGCTGCAAGCCCGCCGATGAACGCAGGCACCGGCGTGGGCGGCGCGTGATGGAAATCGCCGCGGGCTGCCCGCATCATGGGTGGCCGTACAACACGCCCGGTTCCACTCCTGATGCCCTCCTCCCTGCTCGACTTCCTCGCCGGCGGCCTGCTGCAGTTCGGCCCCTGGCAGCTGCTGCTTGTCCTGCTGGTCGCCACCCAGCTCACAATTTTCTCGGTCACCCTCTACCTGCACCGCAGCCAGGCCCACCGCGGCGTGGACTTCCACCCGGTGGTTGCCCACTTCTTCCGCTTCTGGACCTGGCTGACCACCTCGATGATCACCCGCGAGTGGGTCGCCATCCACCGCAAGCACCACGCCAAGTGCGAGACCGAGGAGGATCCGCACAGCCCCATGCACAAGGGCATCGGCACCGTGTTCTGGCGCGGGGTGGAGCTCTACCGCGAGGCGCGCGGCATGCGCGCGGACATCGAGCAGTACGGCAAGGGGACCCCGGACGACTGGATCGAGCGGCGCCTGTACACGCCGTTCGCCACCCTGGGCCCGGTGGTGCTGCTGGCCGTGCAGTTCACGCTGTTCGGCGCCTGGGGCGTGGCCATGTGGGCGATCCAGATGGCATGGATCCCGTTCTGGGCCGCCGGCGTGGTGAACGGCCTGGGCCACTGGTGGGGCTACCGCAACTTCGAGACCACGGACACCGCCACCAACCTCAGCCCTTGGGGCGTGTGGATCGGCGGCGAGGAACTGCACAACAACCACCATGCCTTCCCGAGTTCGGCCCGGTTCGCCCTGCGCCGCTGGGAAGTGGACATCGGCTGGCTGGTGATCCGCGCGCTGGAGAAGGTCCGCCTGGCCAAGGTGCTGCGCGTGGCCCCGGCGCTGGACGTGCGGCCCAACATCAAGGTGCCCGACACCGACACCGTGCGGGCGCTGCTTGCGCACCGCTTCCAGGCCATGACCGACTACCAGCGCAAGGTGCTCAAGCCCGCGCTGCGCGAGGAGGCGCGGCTGGCCGGGGAGAAGGTGCGCTCGCTGCTGCCGCGCAAGCTGCGCAAGGGCCTGGCCGACGATGGCCGCTGGCTGAGCCCGGAAGCGCGCGCCCAGCTGGAGCAGTGGGTGCAGCAGCGCCCTCGCATCCGGACCCTGGTCGAATACCGTGCGCGCCTGCGCGAGGTGCTCGAGGCCCGCGGGCAGGATGCCTCCGAGCGCCTGCAGCGGCTGCAGGCCTGGTGCCAGGAAGCCGAGGCCAGCGGCATCCGCGTGCTGCAGGAATACTCGGCGCGGCTCAAGGGCTACGCGCTGCAGGCCTCGCGGGCCTGATCCGACGCGGCGATGCCACGTCCGCTTGACCATCCAACGCCCGGCCTTGGCAGGCCGGGCGTTCTTGCATGCGCGCTTGGCCTGGTTGCGCTGGCGGGCGTTCCGGCGATCGCGTCCGCCCAGGTCGGCGCCACCAGCGACTACCTCCAGCTGATGGATGCCGACGGCGACGGGCGCGTCTCGCTCGGGGAGTACCTGGCGTGGATGACCTACGCATTCGAGCGCATGGACCGCAACGGCGACGGCGTGCTCAGCGCCGATGAACTGCCGGGCGGCAAGGGGCGGCCGGTGACCCTGGCCGAGCACAGGGCGCGCCTCACCGAGCGCTTCAACCGCCAGGACGCCAACGCCGACGGCTTCCTCGACGCCCGCGAGCTGGCCGCGCCCCCGCGCTGAAAAAAACCAGGAATTTCCTGCGCTTGCGCGCGGGCCTAAGACCAAGGTCGACTGGGTCCCCCTGCCGGTCCTTCCTACATTCGGGCCTCCACTTGAGCCGTTGAAACCGCTGGCAAGCGTGCCGGACGGACGGGCAGCATGCGCCGCGGCGTTTGAGGGAGGGGACCCATGCAAGACCTTGATGTTGTGCGCCGGGTGGTCGAACACCCGAAGTACCAGGAGCTGGTCCACAGGCGGACCCGCGTGAGCCTGGTGTTTTTCGTCGTGATGATGGTCATCTACGCCGGTTTCATCGTGACCCTGGCCTACCTGCCGGATGTGTTCTCGCAGCCCATCGGGCCCGGCTTCACCATGAGCGTGGGGGTGCTGTCGGCGACCATCGTGGCGGTGAGCGCGGTGGTGATGATCGCCGCGTACGTGCACTACTCGAACAAGTACTTCGATCCCCTGATCGAGGCCATCGTGAGGGACGTGTCGTGAGCCGGCGCGCCATTGCCGCGGCCGCGGCCCTGCTCCCGCTGCCGGCGTTCGCGCAGCAGCCCGGGCAGGCCAACACCTCAGCCATCGTCATGTTCCTGGTGTTCATCGTGGCCACGATGTTCATCACCTGGTGGGCCGCGCGGCGGACCAGGACCACCTCGGACTTCTATACCGCCGGGGGCGGCATCACCGGCTTCCAGAACGGCCTGGCGATCGCCGGCGACTACCTGTCGGCGGCCTCGTTCCTGGGCATCGCCGGCATGGTCTACGTCAGCGGCTTCGACGGCATGATCTATGCCATCGGGTTCCTGTTCGGCTGGCCGGTGGTGATGTTCCTGATCGCCGAGCGGCTGCGGAACCTGGGCCGCTACAACTTCGCCGACGTCACCTCGTACCGGCTCGGCCAGACCCGGATGCGGGTGCTGGCCTCGGCCGCATCGCTGCTGATCATCGCCCTGTACCTGATCGCGCAGATGGTGGGCGCGGGCAAGCTGATCGTGCTGCTGTTCGGCATCCAGTACAACATCGCCGTGGTCATCGTCGGCGCGCTGATGATGGTTTACGTGGGCTTTGGCGGCATGACCGCCACCACGTGGGTGCAGATCATCAAGGCGGTGCTGATGCTGTTCGGCGCGTCGCTGCTCGCCTTCCTGGTGCTGTTCGCGTTCAACTTCAACCCGGACGCGATGCTGGCCGAGGCGGTGAGCGTGCATCCGACCGGCAACGCGATCACGGCGCCGGGCGCGCAGGTCAGCGGCAATCCGCTCAACGCGCTGTCGCTGGGCATCGCCCTGGCGTTCGGCACCGCGGGCCTGCCGCACATCCTGATGCGGTTCTTCACCGTGGCCAACGCCAAGGAGGCGCGCAAGTCGGTGATCTATGCCAGCACCTTCATCGGCTACTTCTACATCCTGACCTTCATCATCGGCTTCGGCGCGATCGCGATCCTGGTCAGGAACCCGCAGTTCTTCGAAGTGGCCTCGGACGGCACCTTCGACATCATCAACGGGCTGATCGGCGGCACCAACATGGTGGCGGTGCACCTGGCCAACGCGGTGGGCGGCAGCCTGCTGCTGGGCTTCCTGGCCGCGGTCACCTTCGCCACCATCGTGGCGGTGGTGGCGGGCCTGGCCCTGGCCGGCGCGGCGGCGATCTCGCACGACCTGTACGCCAACGTGTTCGCGCGCGGTCGGGCCACCGAGAAGCAGCAGCTGCGGATCTCGCGGATCTCCACCGTGACCCTTGGCGTGCTGGCGATCCTGCTCGGGATCGTGTTCGAGAACCAGAACGTGGCCTTCATGGTCGGGCTGGCATTCGCGGTCGCGGCAAGCGCCAACTTCCCGGTGCTGGTGCTGTCGATCGCCTGGCGCGGCTGCACCACGCGCGGGGCGACCATCGGCGGCTTCACCGGGCTGATCGTGGCGACGGCGTGGGTGCTGCTGAGCCAGACGGTGTGGGTGGATGTGTTCGGGTTCGATTCCCCGATCACGCCGTTCCCGAACCCGGGCATCATCTCGATCCCGCTGGCGTTCATCGCGATCTGGCTGTTCTCGATCACCGACCGCAGCAAGGCGGCGGACGAGGAGCGCGAGGCGTTCACTGCGCTCACCGTGCGCAGCCAGACCGGCATCGGCGCTTCCTCGGCAAGCGACCACTGAGCCGGACAGGCCGGGCCGCCGCAATCCGCGGCGGCCCGGTTTTTTTATCTTCTTCGGGTACGGGGTTCCCGTCTTCG
>JAAYXJ010000004.1 GCA_012515985.1 Gammaproteobacteria bacterium | reverse complement strand
GCCGGCGTGACGGCACTGGCACACAAGCTGGCGCGGTTGAAGCAGCAGGCCGGCGGTGCTGCTCCTTCCGCTGGTTCCGTACATCGTTTGAGCCCGCAGCCGGTGGAAACGCCGGTACGGCCTGGCGTGCAGCCCATCCGTCCCGCAGCTGGAGCAGAGCGCAGCCCTTCCGGGCGGATCGAAGAGGCCCCGGCTCCCATATGGGAGCGTGCACCTGACCCGGCGCCCGGAGCCGCGGAGCGCCATGCCCGCCAGGTGGCCCAGCTGCGCAAGCTGATGGGCCTGCGCCCCGGAGCCAGGGACTGGCAGGCGCCCAGCCGCGACCGCACCCTGGACGGGGAGGAGATCGCACCCGGCCTGCGACGGATCGAGATCCGCCAACCGGCGCAGCCGCCCGCCGACGTGCTGGATCTCTCCGAACTGCGGCACGAGCCCACTGAAGCCTCGCGAATCCTCGCCTTCGACACCGAAACCACCGGCCTGGCCGGGGGCACCGGTACCCGCGCCTTCATGATCGGCGCCGCCGACTGGCACGACGGCAGCCTGCGCATCCGCCAGCTGCTGATGACCACGCTTGGCGCCGAGCGCGCCATGCTGGCCGAGTTCGCGCGCTGGCTGTCAGACGATACGGTGCTGCTGTCCTACAACGGCAAGTCCTACGACCGCCCGCTGCTCTCCTCCCGCTACACCCTGGCGCGGCTTCCGGATCCCGTGATCGGACGCGCCCACATCGACCTGCTGCACCCCGCCCGCCGGCGCTGGCGCGGTGTGTGGGAGAACTGCCGCCTGGCCACCATCGAACGCCAGGTGCTGGGCGTGGTGCGCGAGGACGACCTGCCCGGCAGCGAGGCCCCCGCCGCCTGGCTCTCGTACCTTCGCGGCGGCAGCGCCGAGAAGCTGCGCCGCGTGGGCCACCACAACGCCCAGGACCTGCGCAGCCTCACCGGCCTGCTCGAACACTTCGTCAACCTCGCCGAGGGCAGTCTTCCCGTGTAGCAGCGCGCCATGCGCGCGAAACCGCGTGAATCCGGTTGCGCGGCAGGACTGCCGGTCACCAAGTTCCCACCGGGGCCACGCGGCGCGGATCGATGTCACGCGGCTTCGCGCGCAAGACGCGCTTGTGTCTGCCTTAGCAGTTAGCGTTGAGGCGGAGAGCGATGTGCGGCTCGCCCCGACCGGCGATTGAGCCGCGGCGGGACGTATCCGGCCAACCGGCCCCGGGCGGGGCCGGCTCGCCGGAACGGCTCAGGCCTCGGCCTCTTCCTCGTCGTCCCTGTAGGCGTCGATCGGCAGACACGAGCACATCACGTTCTTGTCCCCGTACACGTTGTCCACCCGCGCCACCGGCGGCCAGTACTTGTTCTGGTACAGCGACTTGAGGGGGAACGCCGCCAGCTCGCGCGGATAGCTCCGCGTCCACTCGCTGGCGCTGACCTGGGCCGCCGTGTGCGGTGCGTGCACCAGCGGGTTGTCGTCGCGTTCCAGGCGGCCGTCCTCGATTGCCCGGATCTCCTCGCGGATCTCGATCATCGCGTCGATGAACCGGTCCAGCTCCGCCATTGACTCGCTCTCGGTCGGCTCCACCATCAGCGTGCCGGCCACCGGGAAGCTCAGCGTGGGCGCGTGGAAGCCGAAGTCGATCAGGCGCTTGGCCACGTCCTCGGCG
>JAAYXJ010000234.1 GCA_012515985.1 Gammaproteobacteria bacterium | reverse complement strand
CTGCTGCACCTGCCAGGCCTGCTCCAGGTATTCGTCGCCGCGGTCGATGCTGGCGTGCCCGGTCGCGGTGGGCCACGCCACCATGCTGTGCACCGCGCCCTTGCGGTTCGGGTTGTAGGTGCTTTCCGAACTGGAATAGAACAGATTGCCGTCCAGCGTGAAGTACTGGTTGCTGTATTCGAAGCTGGGGATGAAGTTGCGCGTGGTGCCGTACTTGTAGGTCAGGGTGTTGCGCGCGGCCAGGCTTACCGGCTCGTGCGGCGTGAACCGGGTGGCCGGGTTCCCCTCGACCCCGGACCGGGCGTAGGTGGTGATTTCGGGAGCCGTGGAGCCGGCCAGGATGGTGCCGCGGCCGATCGAGGACATCAGCGAAAGGATCAGGCCGTCGGTGGCCTTGAAATCCACGTTCAGCGAGCCCGACGAACGGGTGATCTCGCGGGTGCCCATCTGCGGGACGATTTTGGTGACTGCCAGCGGATGCGGACTGTCTGGCGTGGGGTTGTAGTTGCGGCTTGCGGTGATCTGCTCCTGCTCGACATACAGCTCGGAGTGGCTCACGCCGGCAACCACGCCCAGGCGGCCATCCATGAACACATCGGAATAGTCGATCCTGCCGCTGGGCAGGAACCGGTCGCTGCCGTAACCACCTTCGCGCGGGCCCGTGCGGCGGCGCGAGTCCCACTGGTTGGAGTGGGTGGTGGCGCTGAGCTGTGCGGTGATGTCGCGGCCGCTGCGGTCGAATGCCCGCTTGGTGCGGATATCGATGGTGCCGGCGGGAGAGTTCGCATCCTTGTCGGCGCTGGTGGTCTTGAAGATGCTGATCGAGTCGATGCCGGTCAGCGAAGTCTGTTCGAAGCTGAAGGTGCGCGAGCCGCCCGCGCCGGTATTGGCATCGGCCGAAGCCAGGCTGATCCCGTTGATGGTGATGCTGGTGTAGTCGGCAGGCAGCCCGCGCAGGCTCACGTGGCGCACGGTGCCGTCGCCGGTGCTGTCGGTATCCACGCCCGGCATGAACTTCATGAACTCGCCCGGATTGCCCTCGGAGATCTCGCCATAGGATTCGGCGGACAGGCTGTTGGTGATGTCCATCGAGGCGCGCTGTTCCATCAGCGCCCGCGCGTCGCCCTCGCGCACGCCCACCACCCGCATGGTTTCCAGGTTCCTGGCGGTCGCGGCCACCGGCGCGGTGCTGAAGAGCTCGATGTCCCGGCGGGTCGGTGCGCCCGGCTCGATCTCCAGGACGACCTCGGCCGGGGCATAGCCGGTGAACTGCACCGTCAGCCTCGCCGGGCCCGCCGGGACGTCGGCAATCCGGTATTCGCCGCGCGCGCCCGACCGCACGCTCCTTGCTCCGGTGGCGGTCTCCACGCGAATGATCGCGTTGCGAAGGTATTCACCCGTCCCCGGGTCGATGATCCGGCCGCTGATGGAACCGCTGCTGCGAGAGACGGTCTGCTCACCGCCCGTGGCCTGGGCCTGGACCACCGGTGCCCCGGTCAGGCCCATCACCATGGCGGCCGCCAAGGACGAATACCTCAATTTCGACATCGTGGAAATCCCTGTCAATCGACGAAAAAAAGCCCGCCATGGTGGGCATTGCGCACGATCACCGAAGGCGAAAGGCGACGTAGGATATTCCGCAGGTTCCGGCCAAAGCCGTCTGTTGCATGAACCGGGGGAGGAGGATCGAAGGACCTTCTGAGCGCGGAGTGCCTTCATGGAGCCTTGCGATGCGACGCGTTATAGACAGGACACCCCCTCCCGGAGCGCCCCATGGCGAACCACGACAAAAACCCGGACCGCCACGACACCGCCGACCACGCCAACCAGAAGAAGGGCGAAGACTGCTACCGCGAGGACCTGCGGAAGGCGCAGGAAGTTGATCCCGCACAGGGCGCCGACGTGCGCCGCTACCATCTGGATCCGGCCGGCCAGCCGCCGCGCCCGGAAGAGGACCAGGAAAAGCAGGTCGGCGGCCAGCGCCGCTGATCGCGCGCCGTCGGCCTCGTCTGCCGGCGGATCAGCACTTCGGCAGCTGCATGGTGAAGGTGGTGCGTCCGTTGCTGGACTCGGCGCGCATGGCACCGCCGTGCGCCTCGGCGATCTGGCTGACGATGAACAGGCCCAGGCCCAGGCTGGAGCGTTCCAGCGTGGCGTCCTCGGTGACGCCGCCGCGGCGCAGGGGCTCGAACAGGAGCTGCAGCCGGTCCGGGGGGATGGTCTCGCCGTGGTTGGCGACCGACAGCTCGACCCCGTCCCCGCGGTCATGCAGGGCGACCTCGATCTCGCGGTCGGACTCGCCGTACTTGTAGGCGTTGACCACCATGTTGGTGAGCGCCTCGCACAGGCTGCGGGCGTCGAAGCATCCATGCGCGGCCGGTGGGACCTGCAGCCGGATGCGCGCGATGCACGGCGTGGGTGCCCGCGGCCGACCGGGGCTGCTCCGGATCGGCTTGGGAGTGGCCCTCGGCCTTTGCAATGGACTGCGCGCGGGTCTGCGGAGTGCGCATGTCCGCCACGATCG
>JAAYXJ010000233.1 GCA_012515985.1 Gammaproteobacteria bacterium | reverse complement strand
GAGCTCACGCACACACTGCGCTCGTGCAGCACCAGCGGCCGCCTGGGCACCAGCGAAGGCCGCGAATAGGTGATCGAATAGCCCTTGCCCGGCTGCACCGGGATGCGCAGGCGCAGCCTGCGGGCAAGCCGGCCCGACCATGCGCCGGTGGCGACGATCAGGTCGCGGCCCCGGAACTGACCGTCCGGACCGCTGGCGACGACGCCCCCGTCCCCGGCCTCGATGGCGGTGACCTCGCACTCCTCCACGATCGTGCCGCCGCGCTCGCGCACCGCCCGGGCGAGCCCGGCCACGTAGAGGTTGGGCCGCAGCCGGGCATCCCCGGGGAAACGGACCACCTGCACCACGCCATCGCGCAGCGCGGGTTCGTCGCGCACGTATGCGGCGCCGTCCACGCGCTCATAGGCCACGCCGATGTCATCCAGCAGGGCCAGCTCGTCGCCGAAATCCTGGAGGTCCTTCTCGGTGCGGAACACGTAGTCCACGCCGGCCGGGTCGTACTCGCAGTCCAGCCCGTAGCGCTCGACCCACTCGGGGAGCGCATCGCGCGCGGCCTGCAGGATCTGCAGGCGGATCTCCGCCGCCCTGCGCCAGTGGCTGCGGGTGGAATGCCGCGCGAAGCGCAGCATCCAGCCCCACAGGGCCGGATCGAACCGCGGCTTGAGGTAGAACGGCGCATCCGGGGTGAGCATCCAGCGCAGCGCCTTGGCCACCGATCCGGGCGCGGCCAGGGGCGCCGCGTGGCTGGGGGTGATGGTGCCGCAGTTGCCATGGGAGCTGCCGCCGCCCACCCGGCCGGCGTCAACGACCCGCACGCTGCGGCCCTGTTCGATCAGCGCCAGCGCGCACGCCAGGCCAATCACCCCGCCGCCGATGATCACGACATCGCTTCGATCCATGGGCGGAGTCTAAACGGCGCCCGGCCGGTTCCGCATCGGCGGGCGGCGGCCATAGGTCAGCCAGCGCCAGGCCCACTCCAGCGGTCCGAACCGGAACCGCGCGAGCCACCAGCGGCTGGCAATGACCTGGGCGACGAACACCAGCACCGCGAACAGCACCATCCCCGCCTGGCCGGGCCGCCCCCACATCGCCAGGCCATATCCGTAGAACACCAGCGAGGCCACGATCGACTGCAGCAGGTAATTGCTCAGCGCCATGCGACCGGCTGGGGCGAAGAACGTCATCAGGGCCTGGCCGCGTGCGCCCTGCCAGGCCAGTGCCAGCAGGGCCACGCCGCCCAGCGTCATCGGCAGCGCGCCCAGCCCATGCAGGCTCGAGGCGAACACCCAGCGTGTATCGAAGAACCCGTCCGGATCACCGGTGGACAGCCAGGCCGAAGCCAGCGTCAGCACCAGCCCCAGCGGCAGGCACGTCGCCGCCATGCGGACAAAGAAGGGCCGATGCCTGGCGACATCCACGATGCGCCCGGAGCGGAACAGCCAGCTGCCCACCAGGAAGACCGCCAGCGCCATAGGCACCACGCCGAATGCATTGGACAGGAGCATGGAAAAATCCCTTGCCCGCTGCGCGGTGATCTCGCCAAAGCCGCCGTTTGCATACACGGCAGCCGCCGCTTCCGCGTCGCGCACGCTCTCCGCCAGCAGTTCCGGGGCGCCTTCGACAGGGAACGCCGCCATCGCCCAGCCGCCCAGCAGCGAGAG
>JAAYXJ010000039.1 GCA_012515985.1 Gammaproteobacteria bacterium | reverse complement strand
GCCTGGCGCTGTACGCGTTCGGCACCGGGCCGCTGCGCGGGTTCGCGATCACGCTGGTGGTCGGCATCACCGCCTCGATGTTCACCGCGCTGGTGGTGACCCGCGGGATCGTGACGCTGATCTACGCACGCCGCAAGAAGCTCAAGACCCTGGCCATCTGACGGGAGCATCGAAGACATGGCACTTTTCCCGCTGACGCTGATCCCGGCCAAGCCCAACATCGATTTCATGCGCATGCGCTGGGTCACCATGGGCGTGGCGCTGGTCGTGTTCGTCGCCTCGATCGCGGCAATCGGCATCCAGGGGTTCAACTACGCGCTGGACTTCACCGGCGGCACATCGGTGACGCTGCGCTTCCAGCAGCCGCCCGATGTGGACGATGTGCGCGAGCAGCTCGCGCGGGCCGGCCACGGCAACGCGCAGGTGCAGACCTTCGGCAGCGGCGCGGACCTGCTGGTGCGTCTGAGTGCGGAGGAAGAACAGCTGACCGTGGACCAGAACGCTGCGCTTGTGGAGGCAGTGGTCGCGGCGGTGACGTCGCAGGAGAACCCGGCGCAGGTGATCAGCAGCGAATCGATCGGCTCGCAGGTGTCGGCGGAGCTGGCCAGCAAGGCGGTCAATGCGGTGATCTTCGTGCTGGTGGGGTTCCTGATCTACATCGGGTTCCGGTTCGAGTGGAAGTTCGCGGTAGTGGCCAGCATCACCACGTTCTTCGACGTGCTGGTGGTGGCAGGCTTCTGGGCGGCCACGGGGCGCGAGTTCGACCTCACGGTGCTGGCGGGGATGCTGGCGGTGATGGGGTTCTCGATCAACGACACGATCGTGGTGTTCGACCGGGTGCGCGAGAATTTCCGCAGCATGCGGGCGGACCCGATCGCGGTGTTCAACGCTTCGATCAACCAGACGCTGTCGCGCACGATCATTACCTCGGTGGTTTTTCTGCTGTCGGTGTCGGCGCTGTATTTCTACGGCGGTGGGTCGCTGGAGGGCCTGGCGCTGACGCAGATGATCGGTGCGGTGGTGGGGACCCTGTCGTCGATCCTGCTCGCCTGTCCGATGCTGACGGTGGGGTTCCTGAAGGTGAGCAAGCAGGACTTGCTGCCGAAGGCGCGGGACGAGGCGGCGCTGGCGCGGAGGCCTTGATGCTGTAATCGCTTTCATGGAAAAGGCCGCGCGGTGCGCGGCCTTTTTTCGTTGGTGGGGTGGATATGGGCGTGGATGAGTTTCGTGGGGAACTGGGGGGCCCCGCCGCGGCCGGGGGACATGGAGGCTGGAGGGCACCCCCATCGGGCCCCCCGCGTCATGTCAATGCATTAGTGCTTTGCAGGCTCAGTCGATGGCCACCTGCGCCATGCCGGTGAAGGCCGCGGCGTAGCCGGAGTCGGCGATGGCCTTCTGCAGGGGGTTGGTGATGTTGACGTTGCCGGCCAGAAGCTGGCGGCTGGCGGTGCCGCGGGCGTCCATGCGGCCGGTGGGGGCGCCCTTGAAGTCGGCGACGCGGCCGCCCGCTTCGCGGACGAGGAGGGCACCGGCGGCGATGTCCCAGGGCTTTACGCCGGCTTCGAAGTAGGCGTCCAGGCGGCCGCAGGCGACATAGGCGAGATCCAGGGCGGCGGAGCCGGTGCGGCGGATGTCTTCGGCGTCGCGGAGCAGCTGGCGGATGCATTCGAGCTGCGCGCCGGCGCGGGCGCGCTCGCGCGGGGCGAAGCCGGTGCCGATCAGGGCGCCGGACAGGCCGCGGCGTTCGCCGATGCGGATACGGCGTTCGTTGAGCTGGGCGCCGGATCCGCGCGAGGCGGTGAAGAGCTCGTTGCGCAGGGGGTCGAAGATGACGCCGTGGAGCGGTTCCCCGTCCTCGACCAGGGCGATGGAAACGCACCAGTGGGGCAGGCCGCGCAGGTAGTTGCTGGTGCCGTCGAGCGGGTCGATGACCCAGGTGTAGCGGCTGGCGCCGCGGTTGCCCTTCATGGCGCCGCCTTCCTCGCCGAGGATGGCGTAGTCGGGGTTGGCGCGGCGAAGCTCCTTGATGACCTCGGCTTCGGCCAGGCCGTCGACTTCGCTGGCGTAGTCGTGGCGGTCCTTTTCGACCACGTTGAGGGCGTCGAGCCGGTGCATGTGCCGCACCAGGACGTTGCCGCCGGCGCGGGCCGCCTTGATCATGACGTTGACGGCAGGTTTCAGCATCGGCGGGGCTCCGGCAGGGGGGATTTCGCGGGGGAAAAAGAACGCGCCAGCGCTGCGGCTGGCTGCGACAGTTTAACATCCACCCCATGAGCGACGATCCAGGAAATACCCCGGCACCAGCTGCCCCAGGCGGCGCCGCGGACCGCATCCGGGTGGTGCTGGTCGGCACCCAGCACCCCGGCAACATCGGCGCGGCGGCGCGGGCGATGAAGACGATGGGGCTGCGGCGCCTGGCGCTGGTGGCGCCGCGGCATTT
>JAAYXJ010000003.1 GCA_012515985.1 Gammaproteobacteria bacterium | reverse complement strand
TCGACCACACCCTGATCGAATTCGCCAACCGGCTTCCACCCTCATGGAAGATCCACGGCCTGACCGAAAAGCACATCCTGCGCCGGGCGCTGGCCGACCTGCTGCCCGACCACATCACGCGGCGGACCAAGCAACCCTACCGCGCACCCGACAGCGCCAGTTTCTTCGTCGGCGGGCGGCCGCTGGATTACGTGGAAGACCTGTTCTCGGCGGACAGCCTGCGCCACAGCGGCCTGTTCGACGTCGACCGGACCACCAGGCTGTTCGCCAAGGCGAGGGTGGGCAGGGCGACGGGGTTCGCGGACAACCAGGCCTTCGTCGGGATCCTGTCGACCCTGCTGCTCCAGCGCAGCCCGCCCGGGACCGCTCCCGGGTCCTACGGGGCCGGCGCCAGGGGTTCAAGCCGCAACAGCTTGCCGTCCGTGCCGTCGGTCAGCACGTAGATGAACCCGTCCGGACCGACCCGGACGTCGCGGATGCGCTCGCGGCCCTGGAGCAGCCGCTCCTCGTGAACGATGCGGTCCCCGTCAAGTTGCAGCCGAATTAGGGCCTGCCCGGCCAGCGCGCCGATGAACAGGTTGCCCTGCCAGCCCGGGAACGCGTCGCCGCTGTAGAACGCCATGCCGCTGACCGCCGGCGAGACCGGCCAGTGATGATGCGGCTGCTCGGTGCCTTCCGCGCTTGTTCCCAGCGCTTCGGGGACGGGGCCGCCGGAGTAATCCTGGCAGTATGTGGCCAGCGGCCAGCCATAGTTGCGCCCGGGCGCCGGGAGATTGATCTCATCGCCACCCATGGGGCCGTGCTCATGGCTCCACAGCTCGCGCGTCTGGGGATGCAGGGCCATGCCCTGGATGTTGCGATGGCCGTAGCTCCACACCTCGGGCCGCGCGTCCGCGCGGCCGGAGAACGGATTGTCGCCGGGCACGCTGCCATCCGGGTGCAGCCGCACGATCTTGCCCTGCAGGTGGTCCAGCAGCTGGGCGGAGGCGGCGGAGCGGTTGTCGCCCAGGCCGACGAACATGAAACCCTGCCCGTCAAACACGATCCGCGAGCCCATGTGGGTGCCGTGCGAGAGCTTGGGCTGCTGGCGGAACACCACCTCCAGGTCGTCGAGGCCGTGTTCGCCCAGGCGCCCGCGCGCCACCGCCGTGCCCCCCTTGTTGCCGCGCCAGTTCGGTTCACCGTAGGACAGGTACACCAGCCGGTCCTCGGCGAACGTCGGCGCAATGGCGACGTCAAGCAGGCCGCTCTGGCCCTGCAGGAACACCTTGGGGACGCCGCCAAGCGGAGGGGAAATGGAGCCGTCGGGAGAAATGCGCCGCAGCCGGCCCGGGCGCTCGGTCACCAGCATGCCGCCATCGGGCAGGAAGGCGAGCGACCAGGGATGCACCAGTCCGTCGGCGACCAGGCGCAGGGCGAACGCCCCATGCTCGCCCTCCAGCCGCTCGGCCGGCGCGTTGGCGTGATAGCGCGGGTTGGCGGTCATGGCCTGACCGCTGTCCGGATCGCGTTCTAACCCACAAGCCACCAGCGCGACCAGCGACGCCAGGCTTGCGGCAGCGAAGCCGGCGCGGGCGACGCGCGCCAGGCCAGAGGCGGGGGCGGGGACGCGCGGGCTGGAAGGCTTCATCACTCTGCTCGAACGAAGGAATGGATCCACATGTGCCGACGGCAGCAGCTCAAGCAGTTCATCCTCGAGAATTTCCTGTTCACCGACGACGACTCCGCGTTCGCCGATGATACCTCTCTGATCAAGCAGGGCATCATTGACTCCACCGGCATCCTGGAGCTCATTCTCTTCATCGAGGAGAGCTGGGCGGTGCGCGTCCCGCCGGAAGACATGACGCCGGGGAACTTCGACAGCCTCGATGCGATCGGGCACTACCTTGATCGCCGGCTGGCGGCCTGAGTGATGCAGACACTGGTCGCGCGCCTGGAGGACACCGCCGCCGCGATGCCCGGGCGGATCGCCCTCCAGCAGGGGCCGCGACGGATCGACTACCGCACGCTGCGTGGGGATGCCCTGGCGCTGGCTTCGCACCTGGGTTCGCGCGGCGTGCGGCCAGGCGATCGCGTCGGGCTCGTCCTTTCCAACAGCATCGAGGCTGCCATTGCATGGTATGGATGCTGGCGCGCGGGCGCGGTGGTGGTGCCGCTGAACGTGCAGGCCCGCGAACGCGACCTGACCGTGTGGCTGCAGCACGCGGGCGTGCGGCTGCTGGTGCACGCGCCCGAGCACGTGGACGCTGCGCAGGCCGCGATCCTGTCCGGCGTGCCAACCCTGGCGGCGGAGCGGGAAGCCGGGCCGGCCGTGATGCCGGCAGACACCGTGGCCGACCCGGAGGCGGAGCTGCCGATGCCTGATCCGGACGCGCTGGCGGCCATCCTCTATACCTCAGGGACCACCGGGTCCCCCAAGGGCGTGGCCCTGAGCCATCGCAACCTGGCAGCGAACACCGCCTCGATCCTTGATTACCTGCAGCTTGGCCCGGACGACTCCACGGTCAGCGTGCTGCCTTTCTACTATGCGTACGGGGCGTCGGTGCTGCATACACATCTTGCGGTGGGTGCGCGGGTGGTGCTGGAGGATCACCTGGTGTACCCGCACCTGGTGGCCGAGGCCCTGCAACGCGAGCGGGCGACGGGTTTTTCCGGGGTGCCGTCGACCTTCGCACTGTTGCTTGACCGCGGTTGCCTCGACCGTTGCGACCTGTCCTCGCTGCGCTACATCACCCAGGCCGGAGGCGCGATGGCGCCGGCGCTCGCGCGTCGCGTGCGCGATGCCTTCCCCAGTGCGCGGCTGTTTGTGATGTACGGGCAGACCGAGGCCAGCGCACGCCTGACCTGTCTTGCACCCGAGCGGCTGGATGACAAGCCCGGCTCGGTGGGCCAGGGAATCGCCGGGGTGGAGATCCGCGTGCGACGCGAGGACGGACGGGATGCCGCGCCGGGCGAGCAGGGCGAAGTCTGGGCGCGCGGCGACAACGTGATGACCGGGTACTGGAACGCACCCGAGGCCACCGCGGTGACGATCGTCGATGGTTGGCTGCGCACCGGCGATCTGGGACACCTGGACCCCGAAGGCTTCCTGTGGCTTGCCGGCCGCCGCGCCGACATGATCAAGACCGGCGCGCACCGCGTGCATCCGCAGGACGTCGAGGAGGTGATTGCCGAACTCCCCGGCGTTCGGGAAGTGGCGGTGGCCGGCATCGATGACGCGATCCTGGGCCAGGTGGTTGCCGCCTACCTCGTGGCCGGCGCCGGCGTGCCTGACGAGAGGGCAGT
>JAAYXJ010000232.1 GCA_012515985.1 Gammaproteobacteria bacterium | reverse complement strand
GTGGTGGCGTCGGCCATGGTGAACGGCACGTTGAGCATGCGCGCCAGGGTCTCGGCCAGCAGGGTCTTGCCCGACCCGGTGGGGCCGACCAGCAGGATGTTGGACTTGGCGAGCTCGACGTCCTCGTTCTTCTGCCGGCTCTCGATGCGCTTGTAGTGGTTGTAGACGGCCACCGCGAGCGTGCGCTTGGCGCGGTGCTGGCCGATCACGTACTGGTCCAGGACCTCGAGGATTTCCTTGGGCTTGGGCAGCGAACTGCGGGCGCTCTGGGCCTTCTCCTCAAGCTCCTCGCGGATGATGTCGTTGCACAGTTCAACGCATTCGTCGCAGATGAACACGCTGGGGCCGGCGATCAGCTTGCGCACCTCGTGCTGGCTCTTTCCGCAGAAGGAGCAGTACAGGATCTTGCTGCTGTCGCCGGAACGGCCCTGGGAGTCTTTGCTCATGCGTTGCTTACCCGATGGAACGGCGCCACGTGGCGCTGGATCGATTTGAGAATAGCATAGCGGCGGCCCCGCGCCAGAGCGCGACCGGGCTGCGGAAATCCGCCGTTTGCCAAGGGGTTAAGCGGGTTCCGCGGGCTTGCCGGGGAACCGCGAAGGCGGCGGTCACGCCGGCTGGATGCTCTCTTCGGCGCGGCGTTCGATGACCTCGTCCACCAGCCCGTACTCGCGGGCGGCGTCGGCGCTCTTGAAGTTGTCGCGCTCGGTGTCCTCGGCGATCGTGTCCAGGCTCTGGCCGGTGTGGCGCGAGAGGATCTCGTTCAGGCGCTGCTTGAGCGAGAGGATCTCGCGGGCATGGATCTCGATGTCCGTGGCCTGGCCCTGGAAGCCGCCCAGCGGCTGGTGGATCATGATCCGCGAGTTCGGCAGCGCGTAGCGCTTGCCCTTGGCGCCGGCCGCCAGCAGCAGCGCGCCCATGCTGGCCGCCTGCCCCACGCAGATGGTGCTCACGTCGGGCTTGATGAACTGCATGGTGTCGTAGATCGCCAGGCCCGCGGTGACGATGCCGCCGGGCGAGTTGATATAGATGCTGATGTCCTTTTCCGGGTTTTCGGCTTCAAGGAACAGCAGCTGGGCCACGATGACGTTGGCCATGTGGTCGTCGATCGGGCCCACCAGGAAGATCAGGCGTTCCTTGAGCAGGCGCGAATAGATGTCGTAGGCGCGCTCGCCGCGGCTGGTCTGCTCGACCACCATCGGGACAAGGTTGAGGGCCTTGGTTTCGTTGCTGCTCATGTGTACTCCGGTTCCTGCCTGTCTGGCCCCTTACGGGGCGATCGCTTCCTGGAAGCTCAGCTGCTTGTCGGTGTGGTCGGCGCGCTCGGCGATCCAGTCGATCACCTGCTCCTCCATCACCCGGTTCTGCAGTCCTGACATGAGTTGGGGATCGTTGCGGTACAACTCAATGACCTGCTCCGGCTCCTCGTAGGTGGACGCGATGAGACGCAGGGTTTCATTCAGGCGCTTGGGGTCAAGCCGGAGCTCGTTGCGACGGGCGACCTCGCCCACCAGCAGACCCATCAGGACGCGCCGGCGGGCCGCCTCCATGTACTGCTGGTGCGCGTCCGGAGCGGGGTCGGGAACCTTGCGGCCCTGGCGGCGGGCCTGCTCGACGGCGTTGGCGGCCAGCGCCCGCGCTTCGTCCTCGACCAGCCGCGGCGGCAGCTCGACATCGGACCAGGTGGCGACCATCTGCTCGCCCACCTCGCGGCGCAGGCGGTTCATCAGCGCGCCCTTGAGCTCGCGCTCCAGGTTGGTGCGGATCTCGGCGCGGAACTGCTCCATCTCGCCCTTCTTCACACCGAAGCTCTTGATGAAGGCCGCATCGACCTCCGGCAGCACCTCTTCGGAGACACGCTCGACCTTGAGCCAGGCCTGGACCTTCTTGCCGGCCAGCTGCGCCGCGCCCCAGTCGGCGGGGAACTCGACCTCGACGGTCTTCTCCTCGCCGGCGGACATGCCCACCAGGGCGTCCTCCAGCGCGGGAAGCATGCCGCCAGAGCCCAGCACCACCGTGCCCTTCTCCGAGCCCTCGGCCGGCAGGCGTTCCTCGCCCGACTGCGACCAGGTCTCGATGTCCAGGGCGTCGCCCTTCTGCGCGGGGCGCTTCACCTCGCTCCAGCTGCGGCGCTGCTGGCGCAGGTTCTCGATCATGCGGTCGATGTCCTCCTCGGTCACCTCCGCGGTGTGGCGCACCACCTTGAGCTTGGAAACGTCGATCTCGCCGAAGTCCGGCACGACCTCGAACGTCGCCACGAAGCCCAGGCCGTCCTCGCCCTCGGGCTCGATCCGCGGGGAACCAGCAAGCCGCAGTTCGTTGGCCTGCACGGCCTTGTCGAACTCCTGCCGCAGCAGCTGCTCGAGCACCTCCGCCCGCACCTGCTGCCCGAAGCGCTGCTCGATCACCTTCGGCGGCACCTTGCCGGGGCGGAATCCCTTGATGCGCGCGGTGCGGGCCATCTCCCGCAGGCGGCCGCCCACGCTGTTTTCAAGCTGCTCGGCCGGGACCTGGAAGGTCATCCGGCGCTCGAGGTTGCCGGTGGATTCGACGGACACTTGCATAGCCACTCCTGCACCACGGCCAGGGCCGGGGATTTCGTCGTTGTCTGGGATGTCTTAGCAGGCGCCCGGCCAGGGGGCCGGACGCCGGCGGAACGGGATATTGTGGCGGAATCGGGGAGGTGGCGCCAGCGCCGATGCTGCCGGAGGTGGTGCGAAAGGGGGGACTCGAACCCCCACGGGGACTACCCGCCAGAACCTAAATCTGGTGCGTCTACCAATTCCGCCACTTTCGCGATGCCGGCGATTCTACCCCCGCCACAACGAAGAACGCCCGGCTCGGGCCGGGCGCTTCGGAACTGGTGGGCCGTCAAGGATTCGAACCTTGGACCTACTGATTAAGAGTCAGCTGCTCTACCAACTGAGCTAACGGCCCGGGAAAATCGGGGCGCGCAGTTTACCCGCGGAACGCCCGGTGCGCAATGGCAAACGCCGCCGCGCGGAAGGTGGGGTGGCTGAGGGGATTCGAACCCCCGACTTCTGGAATCACAATCCAGTGCTCTAACCAGCTGAGCTACAGCCACCACGGTTGACTCACTTGCATCCGGCCTGGACGCTCCGGATTGGCGCGCCCGGCAGGACTCGAACCTGCAACCACCGGCTTAGAAGGCCGGTGCTCTATCCGGTTGAGCTACGGGCGCCCGGGCCGGATTGTCGCATCGATCGCCGGCGGTTGGGCCGGTGGTCGGGGTAGAGGGATTCGAACCCCCGACATCCTGCTCCCAAAGCAGGCGCGCTACCAGACTGCGCTATACCCCGCCGATGCCGTTCGGTCCGATCCCGCCACGCAGGCGACGCAATGCCGCCAGCGCGGGGGACCGCATATTCTCCGGCGCGGCGCCTGTGGTGTCAACGAAGGGCGGCACCGGCGCGGGCGCGGGCGGCGCAGTCCATTCAGCGGCCGCCGCAGCGTGTATCCTCCGCGGCAGTCCAAGAAAAAACGAGGAATCCATGCGCAGCGGAAATCCCGCCCTCAAGGAATCAACCTTCCTGGACCTGGGCAGCGGCACGGTCGTGTCCCGCCCGGACCAGGTCATGACGCTCAATGGCACCGCCAACAAGACCGGCCTGCTGCTCCTGCTCGCCACCCTGACCGGCGCGTTTGCGTGGTCGCAGGCGCTGACGCCCACCGGCGAGATCGCCCCGGGCTTCGGCATGTACATGTGGGGCGGCATCATCGGTGGCCTGGTGCTGGCGCTGGTCACGGTGTTCAAGCAGGAGTGGGCTCCGGTCACCGCGCCGCTCTACGCACTGGTGAAGGGCCTGGCCCTGGGCGCGATCTCGGCCATGTACAACCAGATGTTCGAGGGCATCGTGCTGCAGGCGGTGATGCTCACGTTCGGCACCCTGTTCGCGATGCTGTTCGCCTACCGCTCGGGCCTGGTCAAGGCCACCGAGAACTTCAAGATGGGCGTGGTGGCGGCCACCGGCGGGATCATGCTGGTGTACCTGGCCACGATCGTGCTGGGCCTGTTCGGCATCAACATCCCGATGATCCACGAATCCGGGCTGATCGGGATCGGGTTCAGCCTGTTCGTGGTGGTGATCGCGGCCCTGAACCTGGTGCTGGACTTCGACCTCATCGAAACCGGCGTGGAACGCGGTGCGCCGCGCTACATGGAGTGGTATGGCGCGTTCGCCCTGATGGTCACCCTGGTGTGGCTGTACATCGAATTCCTGCGGCTGCTTTCCAAGCTGCAGTCGCGCTGAGCGTTCGACCAGCGCGTTCCACGAAAGGGCGCCCCTGGGGCGCCCTTTCCTTATTCCGCCCGCGTTCCCGGCGCTGCCGCGGGCAAGGCCTGCGACCGCTGCGGCCAGAGGATGAAACCCACCGCCACGACCGCAAGGATCCAGCAGTAGTGGATCTTCCCGGCCAGCGCGAGGGGTGACACCGCGGCCAGCGACGAGGCCAGCAGGATCTGCGCGCCGTACGGCAACACCCCCTGCACGACGCAGGCAAAGACATCCAGCAGGCTGGCCGAACGGCGCGCGCTGATCCCGTGCCTGGCCGCGATGTCCCTGGCCACGCTGCCGCTGATCAGGATCGCAACGGTGTTGTTGGCGGTGAACGCGTCCGTCGTGGCCGACAGCGCCGCGATGCTGAATTCGCCGGTGCGGCGGCCGCGATGCCCTCGCGCGAAGCGGGAAATGGCCTGCGCCATCCAGTCGAGTCCGCCAGCAGCCTTCATCAGTGCGCCGAGCCCGCCGATGAG
Source organism: Gammaproteobacteria bacterium (assembly GCA_012515985.1). Classification (GTDB taxonomy): domain Bacteria; phylum Pseudomonadota; class Gammaproteobacteria; order Xanthomonadales; family Xanthomonadaceae; genus Luteimonas. The sequence goes on along the minus strand of JAAYXJ010000232.1, from coordinate 20,272 downwards.
CAGCGACAACAGGAGGATTTCAACCATCGATTCGAAGCCCATCCAGATGTCGCCGACGTAGCTGACACCGTCGTAGCCGTCGCCGAATGCAAAGCCGAAGACACCGGCCATCACCACGCCAAACGACAGCACCAGCAGCACATCCATGCCCGCCACCGCGAGCGCCAGCACCGCGAGGTACGGCAGCACCAGCCATGGCGAGGCGGCCGAGGCGGTCTCGACCGGCGCCGGATCGCCCAGGAACAGCAGCAGCGCCAGCGTGGCCAGGGCCGCGGGCACCGCGATCCTGAAGTTCTCCCGGAACTTGTCGCGCATCTGGGCGCCCTGGGTGCGGGTGGCCGCGATGGTCGTATCTGAAATGATCGAGAGGTTGTCGCCGAACATCGCCCCGCCGATGACTGCGCCGACCACCAGCGCGCGGTCCATGCCTGCCGCATCCGCCACCCCGAGCGCGATCGGCGCCGCCGCCGCGACGGTGCCCATGGACGACCCGATCGCCAGCGAAATGAAGCACGCCAGCACGAACAGGCCGGGCAGGACCAGCGCCGGCGACAGCGCGCCCAGCCCCAGGGCCACCACCGCGTCAACCGCCCCCACCGCACTGGAGACATAGGCGAACGCCCCGGCCAGCAGGTAGATCAGGCACATCAGGACGATGTTGGGATCCCCCATGCCCTGGAGCATCACCTCGAGCGCTTTCAGGCCCCTGCGATGGGCGATCCAGACCGCCAGCGCCAGCGCCGGCAGGATCGCCACCGGCGCGCGCAGCTGGTAGAAGCCCATGGGCTCGCCCTGGGCGCTGAAGTAGAGTCCGGCGCCGAAGAACAGCGCCAGGAACAGCAGCAGCGGCGTGAGCGCCAGGGCGCTTGCGCGGGTGGTCATGAGATGGGTTCCCCGGTGGCCGAAGCGTTCGATTGTGTCCGGCTTCCCGCTCGACGTCACTTCCCGCCGCGGGACGCCCGCATACAAAGAACGGGACGCTCGCGCGTCCCGTCTTCGCGGCACAGCTTGCGCTGGTGGTTCAGAGCCGGCTGGCAATGGCCCTGGCGTAGTCCATCGTGCTGCCGCTGCCGCCCAGGTCCGCGGTGAGCGAGTCCTTGGCCTCCAGCGTCGCCACGATCGCCTTGCGCAGGCGCTCGGCCTGGTCGGGCTTGCCGATGTGATCAAGCATCTGCGCTGCGCCCAGCAGCAGCGCACCCGGGTTGGCCTTGCCCTGCCCGGCGATGTCGGGCGCGGTGCCGTGCACGGCCTCGAAGATGGCCACCTCGTGCCCGATGTTGGCGCCCGGGATCAGCCCCAGGCCGCCAATCAGGCCGGCGCACAGATCCGAAATGATGTCGCCGAACAGGTTGGTGGTGACGATGATGTCGAACTGCTCCGGCCGCATCACCAGCTGCATGCAGCAGTTGTCGACGATCATCTCGTTGCACTCGATGTCCGGGTACTCGCCCGCCACCTCGCGCGCCACCTTCAGGAACAGGCCCGAAGTGGTCTTGAGGATGTTGGCCTTGTGGACCACGGTGACCTTCTTGCGCCCGGTGCTGCGGGCCAGCTCGAACGCGTAGCGCACGATGCGCTCGGAACCCTTGCGGGTGACCTTCTGGATGAGCGTGGCGGTCTCGCCGTCCTCGGTGATCGACTGGCCTTCCCCGATGTACGCGCCCTCGGTGTTCTCGCGTACGGTGATGACGTCAACGTCACCGGGAAAGCGCGCCAGGGTGTTGGGGTACGAGCGCGCTGGGCGCACGTTGGCGTAAAGGTCGAAGTGCCGGCGCAGGGCGACGTTGATGGAGCTGAAGCCCTCGCCCACCGGGGTGGTCAGCGGGCTCTTGAGCGCGATCTTGTTGCGCCGGATGGATTCGAGGGTCGCCGCTGGCAGCAGTTCGCCGTGCTTCTCCAGCGCGGCCAGGCCGGCGTCGGCCTCTTCATACGCCAGGCCAAGGTCCATGGCATCAAGCACGTGCAGGGTGGCATCCATGATTTCCGGGCCGATGCCGTCGCCGCGGATCACGGTGATCGTCTGGGACATGTGGGGGTTTTTTCCGTACGTCGGGCGCCGCACGGTGCCGCGGCGCAGGGGCTCAATACAGCCCCCAATTATGCCGGAAGCCGCCCTTCCCTGCAGCGGTCTTGCGGCCGGAAACCGCGTTGCACCGCGCCCCTGCGGGCCAGGGCGGGCGGGCCTGCCCGCCGATCAGCCTTGCGCCGCACCGTCTCCGGCAAGCAGCGGATCGAGCTTGCCGGACCGCTGCAGGGCCATCATGTCGTCGTAGCCGCCCACATGGGTATCGCCGATGAAGATCTGCGGCACCGTGGTGCGCCCGGTGCGTTCCACCATGCGCTCGCGCTCCGCCGGGTCCTGGTCGATGCGCACTTCATTCCATTCCAGGCCCCGCGCCTTGAAGAAGTTCTTGGCCGCCACGCAATAGGCGCAGATTGCACTGGTGTACAGGGTGATCGGGGGCTGGGCGGGAGATTGGGGAGTGTTCAAATGCGGGCTCCGGGAAACCTTGCGGGGGTGGGATTGTCCAAGTGTGGGTGCGGGCAGCGGGATTTTCCACCAGCGTCGCTGCTGAAGATGGATTAACGGCGGATTCACGCCTTCCGGCTTGCCTGGCGTCATGCTCGACCCGATATTGGAATGACCCCCGCGCCCAGAGACCCGATGCGTTCCTTCCTGCTCGCTGCCGCCCTGACCCTGCTGTTCGCCGGCACCCACGCCGGCGCGCAGGAAAACCGGCTGCCCGACATCGGCTCCTCGGCGGGCACCGTCCTCAGTCCGGCGCGCCAGGAGCAGTACGGCGGGATGCTGCTGGCCCAGCTGCGCCACTATGGGATGGTGCTTGAGGACCCGCTCGTGGACAGCTGGCTGCGGCGCACCGGCAACCGCCTGGCCGCGGCGAGTGACCAGCCGCGCCAGTCCTTCACCTTCTTCATGATGCGCGACCGCTCGATCAACGCCTTCGCGACCCTGGGCGGGTATATCGGCGTCAACGTGGGGCTGGTGCTCACCGCCGAGACCGAGGACGAGGTGGCCGCGGTGCTGGCCCACGAGATCGTCCACGTCACCCAGGACCACGTGCTGCGCAGCGTGGAGCGCGCCCAGCGCGACAGCGTGCCGATGCTGCTGGCGATGCTGGGTGCGATCGCGCTGGCCTCCGCGTCCGACAGCAGCTCCTCGGTCGACGCCGGCATGGCCGCCGTCACCTCGATCCAGGGCCTCGCCCTGCAGCGGCAGATCGATTACACCCGCTCCAACGAGTCCGAGGCCGACCGCATCGGCATGCGCACGCTGGCCCGCAGCGGCTACGACGTGCACGCCATGGCCAGCATGTTCGAACGCATGCAGGCCGCCTCCCGGGTCAACCAGGGCTCCGGGCGCGAGCGGCTGCCCGACTACCTGCGCACCCATCCGGTCACCACCACGCGAATCGCCGAGGCGCGCACGCGCGCCGAGCAGCTGGCCGGGCGCGACAGCGTGCTGGCCACCACCTCCACGCCCGACGCGGTGCGCCAGGAGCGTGTGAGGGTCCCTTCCTCCAATCCGATCGCCACAGCACCCGGCCGCCCCACCAACCCGTTGCTCCCCGGTTCCCTGCAGCTGCCCAGCCTGGGCGCCGGGCAGCCCGACCCGGTGACCTTCGGATGGGCGCGCGAGCGGATGCGGGTGCTCAGCGCCAATACCGTCCGCCAGGCGATCAGCGAGTACGAGGCAAAGGGCCGCGCCGGCCCGCTGGACGATGCCAGCCGGTATGGCCTGGCATTGGCGCGGATGCGAGCGGGCGAGGCGGAGCGCGCCGCGACCGAGTTCGCCTCGCTGCTGGAACAGCATCCGGGCGACGTGTGGCTCGAGCTCGGCCTGGCCGAATCGCTCGCGCGCGCCGGCCGTCCTGCCGAGGCCGATGCCCGTTTCGAGTCCCTGGCCATGCGCCTTCCCAACGACCGCGCCGTGGCCCTGACCTACGCCGGCGTGCTGGTGGAACGCAATACGCCCGAGGCCGGCGCGCGCGCCCAGGCGTTGCTGCGCCCCATGCTGCGCGCCGGCGCGGACGACCCGGTGTTCCAGCGCACCTTCGCCCGGGTCAGCGAGATCGCCGGTGACCCGGTCCGCGCCGGCGAGGCCTGGGCCGAGGCGGCGCTGCTCAGTGGCCGCGCGGAACAGGCCTTGGTGCAGCTGAACACGCTGCGCCGACGCGACGACCTGGACTATTACGCCCGCGCCCGCATCGACGCGCGGATCGCCGCGATCACGCCCATGGTGCTGGAGCTCCAGCGCCAAGGCATCCGCGACGAGGACCTGCGCCGGCAATAGCCGGGGTTCGAAGCCCTGTCATGAAGCGGTCACAAATCTGTCGTTTAATGCCCTCAACGGCTGAACAGGCAGATATTCCATGCAGAAGCGGATCCTGATCGTCGACGACGAGCCCGCCATCCGCGAAATGGTCGCTTTCGCCCTTCGCAAAGGCGATTACGAACCGGTCCACGCCGGGGACGCCCAGCAGGCGCAGTCGGCCATCGCCGACAAGGTCCCCGACCTGATCCTGCTTGACTGGATGCTGCCCGGCACCAGTGGCCTGGAGCTCGCGCGACGCTGGCGTCGCGAGGACCTGACCCGCGAGGTCCCGATCATCATGCTCACCGCCCGCGGCGAGGAGGATGACCGGGTGGGTGGTTTGGAAGCCGGGGTCGACGACTACGTGGTCAAGCCGTTCTCCGCGCGCGAACTGCTCGCCCGCATCCGCACGGTGCTGCGCCGGTCGCGCGAGGATGCCGAGGACGGCAGCGTGGCCGTGGGCGGCCTGCGCATCGATGGTGCCGCGCACCGCGTGTTCGCCAACGAAGAGCCGATCAACATCGGCCCCACCGAATTCCGCCTGCTGCATTTCTTCATGACCCACCCCGAGCGCGTGTATTCGCGCTCGCAGCTCCTGGACCATGTGTGGGGAGGCAGCGTGTACGTGGAGGAGCGCACGGTGGACGTGCATATCCGCCGCCTGCGCAAGACCCTGGAACCCTCGGGCCTGGACGCGATGATCCAGACCGTGCGCGGCGCCGGCTACCGTTTTTCCACCGCCGTGTGACGTGGGCCGGGGCTAGACTGATGGCAATGTCAGTGCCCGCCAACAGCCAGTGGAACCGGTTCCTCGCGCGGCCCGCCCTGGTCCTGGGCGGCGCGCTGCTGATCGGCTTGCTGCTCGGGCATCCCTGGCCGGCGCTGGCGATCGCGGCGCTGGGGCTGCTGGGCGGGCAGCAGCTCCGGCTCCGGCGGCTGGTCCAGCGGCTTTCCGCCCGCCAGCGCATTCCGGTGGGGACCGGCAAGGATGCATGGTCGGACCTGGACCAGCTGCTCCACCGCAGCCAGGAGGAGACCCGGCATCGCGCCCAGCGACTGGTGGAGATGCTGCGCGCCTACCGCGCCGCCGCGGCCGCGCTCCCGGACGCGGTGGTGGTGCTGGATCGCGACACCCAGCGGGTGCAGTGGTTCAACGAGGCCGCCGGGCACCTGCTCGGCCTGCGCTACCCCGAGGACACCAACGCTCCGCTCGCAGAGCGGCTGCGCCCGCTGCCGATCGCGAACTGGCTGGCCGGCGGCCGCTACGCCGAGGCACTGCTTGATGTCCCCTCCCCGCTCGATGCGTCAACCCGGCTGAGCCTGCGGCTGATACCGTATTCGGACCGGTTCTGGCTGCTGGTGGCGCGCGACGTGACCAAGCTCATGCACCTGGAGCACATCCGGCGGGATTTCGTTGCCAATGTCTCCCACGAACTGCGCACGCCGTTGACCGTGATCCACGGCTACCTGGAGATGCTGGACCCGCAGGAACAGCCCGACTGGGCGCCGATCCTGGCGGAAATGCGCCGCCAATCGCAGCGCATGACCCAACTGGTGGAGGACCTGCTGACCCTTTCGCGCCTTGAATCCCAGGATTCGCTCAACGAGGAGGTCGTGGCCATGGACTCCACCCTGGCGACGCTGTGCCGGGAGGCGGAAGCGCTGGGCACGGGCCGCCACGTGGTATCGGTGGAGGACCGCGCCGGCGTGGACCTGCTCGGCTCGCCCCGCGAGCTCCACAGCGCGTTCTCGAACCTGGTCTCCAATGCGGTGCGCTATACGCCCGCAGGCGGCAGCATCGACATCGTGTTCGAGCTCGACGGGGACGGCGGCGCCATACTGTCGGTGCGCGACTCCGGCTACGGCATCCCCGAAGCGCACCTGCCGCGCCTGACCGAGCGCTTCTACCGGGTTTCCACGAGCCGCTCGCGCGAACTCGGCGGCACCGGGCTGGGCCTGGCGATCGTCAAGCACGTGCTGCAGCTGCACCAGGCCCGGCTCGAGGTCACCAGTGAAGTCGGCCAGGGCAGCACCTTCACCTGCCGCTTCCCCGCCGGCCGCAGCGTGGCGCGCGCGGGGCAGGAGGTCGACGCGTGAGCGGCCCGGCCCACGGCTCCACGGCGGGCGCCCGCGACGGGCAGGATCCGGACACGGACCTGCCCGACCCCCTGGCCGATCCGTCGCTCTATCTCAGCCGCGAGCTTTCCCAGCTCGAGTTCAACTTCAGGGTGCTTGCCCAGGCCCAGGATCCCAGGGTGCCGCTGCTCGAACGGCTGCGGTTCCTGTGCATTTCCTGCACCAACCTCGATGAGTTCTTCGAGATACGCGTGGCCGCGATGCGGCACGCCATGGAATACGGATTGCCTGCCGCCACCGATGGCATGGCCCCGGCGGCCGCGCTGCGCCAGATCCACAGGCGTGCCTCGGAGCTCGTCGATGGCCAGTACCAGTGCTGGAACCAGGTGCTGCGGCCGGCGCTGTCGGAGGCCGGCATCCGGATCATCGGCCGCAGCGACTGGACCGCACGCCACAAGCGCTGGCTGCGCGCGTACTTCCACAACGAGATCATGCCCGTGCTCTCGCCGGTGGGCCTGGACCCGGCCCACCCGTTCCCGCGCATCCTGAACAAGTCGCTCAACGTGGTCGTGGTGCTCAAGGGCCGGGACGCGTTCGGACGGGTGGGCAACCTGGCGATCGTGCGAGCACCGCGGTCGCTGCCAAGGATCATCCAGCTGCCCCCGCACGTGTCCGGCGGCGAGCACGATTTCGTGTTCCTGTCGGCGGTGCTGTCGGAGTTCGTGCACGTGCTGTTCCCGGGGATGACGGTCCGCGGCGCCTACCAGTTCCGGGTCACGCGGAACTCGGAGCTGGCGATGGACGAAGAGGAGGTGGAGAACCTCGCCGCAGCGCTGCGGGACGAACTGGCCGGACGCGGCTACCAGCGCCCGATCCGGCTGGAGATCGCCGCCGACTGCCCGCGCCCGATCGTCCGCACCCTGCTGCAGAACTTCGGCCTTCCCGACAACGCCGTGTACCGGATCGACGGGCCGGTGAACCTGAGCCGGGTGGTGCAGGTGTATGACCTGGTGCAGAGCCCGGAGCTGAAATACCCGGCCTTCCAGCCGCGGCAGCTGCCCGGCAGCGACGCCATGTTCGACCTCGTCTCGCATGGGGACGTGCTGCTGCACCATCCCTACGACGCCTTCACCCCGGTGCTGGAGCTGCTCCGGCAGGCGGCCGAGGACCCGAACGTGCTTGCCATCAAGCAGACGCTCTACCGCACGGGCAAGGATTCGCCGCTGGTCGAGCACCTGGTGCAGGCGGCGCGCAACGGCAAGGACGTCACCGTGGTGGTCGAGCTGCTGGCGCGCTTCGACGAGGAGGCCAACCTCGGCCTGGCCGGGCGGCTGCAGGAGGCCGGAGTCCAGGTGGTCTACGGCGTGGTCGGCTTCAAGACCCACGCCAAGATGTTGCTGATCGTGCGCCGCGAAGGGCGGCGGCTGCGCCGCTACGTGCACCTTGGCACCGGCAACTACCACCCGGGCAACGCACGCGGCTACACCGACCTGGGCCTGGTGACCGCGCACCCGGGCATCGGCTCGGACGTGCACCAGATCTTCATGCAGCTGTCGGGGCTGGCGCCGGCGATCGAGCTCAACCACCTGATGCAGTCCCCCTTCACGCTGCACCCGGGCGTGCTTGAACGCATCGAACGCGAGGCCGGCCACGCGCGGGCCGGCCGTCCGGCCCGCATCATTGCCAAGTTGAACGCGATCAACGAGCCGCAGGTGATCCGGGCGCTGTACGCGGCATCGCAGGCCGGCGTTCGGATCGACCTTTTCGTGCGCGGCGCCTGCACGCTGCGCCCGCAGGTGCCGGGCGTGTCGGACAACATCCGGGTGATCTCGGTGGTGGGCAGGTTCCTCGAGCACCACCGGGTCTACTGGTTTGAAAACGACGGCCGGCCGGAACTGTTCGGCGCCAGCGCCGACTGGCTGGAGCGCAACCTCCTGCGCCGGGTCGAGACCGCCTTCCCGATCCTGGATCCCGCCGTTGCCCGGCGCGTGCGCGTGGAGGTGCTCGACAACTACCTGGCCGACAACGTGGATGCCTGGGAGCTCCAGGCCGACGGCAGCTACGTGCGCCGGACGCCGGCCGAAGGCGAGCCGCCGCATTCGGCGCAGGCGTGGCTCCTGGAAAGGATGTGTGGATGAAGACGGCCCGCTCACTGACCCTGCCCGGCGCGATCGCCGGCTCGATCCAGGACGGCGACACCCTGGCCGCGATCGACATGGGCTCCAACAGTTTCCACATGATCGTGGTGCGGGTCACCCTGGGCCAACTGCGGGTGGTCGACCGCCTGCGCGAAACCGTGCGCCTTGGCGAAGGCCTCTACGGACGCGGCAAGCTGGATCCCCAAGTGCGCGACCGCGCGCTCGACTGCCTCTCGCGCTTTGGACAGCGCATCCGCAAGGTGCCCTCGCGCCACGTGCGTGCACTGGCCACCAACGCCGTGCGGCAGATGGCGTCGCCGCGCGATTTCCTGGTGCCAGCGGAAGAGGCGCTGGGGCATGCCATCGAGGTCATCGCCGGCCGCGAGGAGGCACGTCTGATCTACCAGGGCGTGGCCCACGTGCAGCCGCCCAAGCGCGGCCAGCGCAGGCTCGTGATCGACATCGGCGGCGGCTCCACCGAATGCATCATCGGGACGGGCCTGGACACGCTCATGCGCGAGAGCCTGCAGGTTGGCTGCATTTCCAGCACCCGCCGCTTCTTTTCCGACGGCAGGCTGTCGCGTCGCAGGTGGCAGGCGGCCTTCAACGAGGTTGCCGCCGAGTACCAGCAGTTCGCCAGCAGCTACCGCAACCTGGGCTGGCACGAGACCCTGGGCTCGTCCGGCACCAACAAGGCCATCGGCGCGATCTGCCAGGCCATGGGGCTGACCAAGGGCGCGGTGACCGCCGAAGCCCTGCCCAAGCTCCGCGAGCGCATGCTCGAGGCCAAGCACATCGACGGGATCGACCTGCCGGGCCTGACCGGCGAGCGCCGGCCGGTGATCGCCGGCGGGGTCATCGCGCTGGAGGCCGCGTTCGCGGTGCTGGGCATCGAGCGCATGGCGATCAGCAAGGCCGCGATGCGCGAGGGCGTGCTGTACGACATGCTCGGCCGCGGCAGCGAGCACGATCCGCGCGAGGCCGCCATCCAGGCCCTGACCCAGCGCTACGGCATCGATGAATCCCAGGCCGCGCGGGTGCATGCCACCTCGCTGCGCCTGTTCGACCAGGTGTCCCGCGACTGGGCCTTGGGGGACGATGACCGCCTCATGCTCGGCTGGGCGGCCCACCTGCATGAGATCGGCCTGACGATCGCGCACAGCCAGCACCAGGTGCACGGCGCCTACATCCTCGCCCACTCCGATATCCCCGGGTTCTCGGTGCAGGAGCAGCGCTTCCTGGCCGCGCTCGTGCGCACCCACCGGCGCAAGGTGCCCGGCGATGCCTTCGACGCGCTGCCGGAGCGGCTGCTGCTTCAGGCCAGGCGCCTGAGCGCGCTGCTGCGGCTGGCCGCGCTGTTCCACCATGCCGGCGAGGACGAACCCATGCCGCTGCCCCGGCTGGAGGCAAGCGGCAGCGTCCTGCGGCTGACGATGGACCGCGATTGGCTGGAGGCCCATCCCCTGCTGCGCGCCGACCTGGAGGGCGAATGCGACGACATCAGGGGACTGGGAATCGAACTGCGCCTGCAGTGAGCACGGCCACGGCGCCTGGACGCTGCGGGCCGCCGTAGTATTCTCGCGGCAGACCGCAGATCCCCGGGAGCCCGTCGCATGACTTCATTCCGTTACGCCGTCCTGCTGGCCCTGCTCGCACTGCTCGCGGCCTGCAGCAGCGGCCAGGTGCGCCGGGTGTCGGAACCGGCGGCAAGCATCCAGCAGCTGACCGTGGATGCCCAGGGCAACTGGACGGTGGACCTGAGGCTGCAGAACTACAGCAGCATCGCGATGCGCTTCGACGCGGTCTCGCTGGCAGTCGCCGTGGATGGCACCGCGGCGGGAACGCTCCAGTCTTCCCCGGCGCTTGAGATCTCGCGCGAATCGGCCGATGTGGTGAGTATCCAGCTGGTGCCCGCGCCGGAAGCCAGGTTGCTGCTGGCCGATGCCCTTGCCGGCGGCCGCGGCGCCAGCTACCGGCTCGAGGGCACGCTCACCGCCGCGCCCGCCGATCGCGGCGGTGCCCGCGACTACCGGATCATCCGCGATGGCTCGCTGAGCCAGGTGCCCGGGCTTCCAGGCGTCCTGCGCTGAGCGCCCGGCCGCGACCCTTTTTCCCTTCCAATGGAATGACCATGTCCAGTTACAAGGCCCCCCTGACCGACATCCGCTTCGCCCTGCACGACGTCCTGGGCGTGGAAAGCGTGCTGCAACGGCTTGGCAAGGACGACGCCAGCCGCGACGTCATCGACGCCATCCTCGAGGAGGGCGCGCGCTTCAGCGAAACCGTGCTGGCACCGCTCAACAGCGTTGGTGACGAAATCGGCTGCAGCTTCGACAAGGCGACGGGGGCAGTGACGACCCCGCCCGGCTTCAAGGAGGCCTACCAGCAGTACGTCGACGCCGGCTGGCCGTCGATCAACGCGCCGGAGGAGTACGGTGGCCAGGGGCTGCCGCATACCATCGGCATGCCGCTGAAGGAGATGATCGACGCGGCCAACCTGGCCTGGGGCAACTTCCCGCTGCTCTCGCACGGCGCGGTGGAAGCGCTGCTGCACCATGGCAACGACTGGCAGCGCGAGGTGTTCCTCAAGCCGCTGGTGGACGGTCGCTGGACCGGGACCATGTGCCTGACCGAGCCGCACTGCGGCACCGACCTGGGCCTGCTGCGCACCCGCGCCGCCCCGGCCGATGACGGCAGCTACCGCCTCAACGGCACCAAGATCTTCATCACCGCCGGCGAGCACGATTTCACCGACAACATCGTGCACCTGGTGCTGGCGCGCCTGCCGGACGCGCCCGAGGGCAGCCGCGGCATCTCCCTGTTCGTCGTGCCCAAGCTGCAGGTCAACGACGACGGCAGCACCGGCGCCCCCAACGGCGTGCGCTGCGGCGCCATCGAGCACAAGATGGGCATCCACGGCTCGGCCACCTGCGTACTCAACCTCGACGACGCGCAGGGTTGGCTGGTCGGCGAACCCAACCGCGGGCTGATGGCGATGTTCACCATGATGAACTCCGCCCGCGTCGCGGTCGGCGTCCAGGGCCTGGGCCTGGCCGACCGCGCCTACCAGAACGCATTGGCATATTCGCGCGAGCGGCTGCAGATGCGCTCGCTTTCCGGCCCGAAGTTCCCCGACCAGGCGGCCGACCCGATCATCGTGCATCCGGATGTGCGCCGGATGCTGCTGACCTGCAAGGCGCTCACCGAGGGCGGGCGGGTGCTGTCGTGCTTCGCCGGCACGCTGGTGGACACCATCAGCCACGCGCCGGACGCCGCCGAGCGCGAGCGCGCCGACGCCCTGCTCGGGTTCCTGACCCCGATCATCAAGGGCTGCCTCACCGAATGGGGCGTGGAGTGCACCTACAACGCCCTGCAGTGCTTTGGCGGCCACGGCTACATCGCCGAGCACGGCATGGAACAGCTGGCGCGCGACGCCCGCATCACCACCCTCTACGAAGGCACCACCGGCATCCAGGCCCTGGACCTGATGGGCCGCAAGACGATGCAGCTCGAGGCAGCCGGGCTGAAGGCGTTCCTGGCGATGGTCGGGGAGTTCTGCAGCGAACACGGCGACGACGACGCCATGGCCGAATTCATCGAGCCGCTGCGTGCCAAGGCCTCCGAATGGGAGCAGCTCACCCGCGACATCGCCAGGCGCGCTGCGGCCGACCCCGAGGAAATCGGTGCGGCATCCTGGGACTACATGTTCTATTCCGGCTACGTGACCCTGGCCTACTGGTGGGCGCGAAGCGTGGCCGCGGCGCGTACCGGGGGACAGACCGGAGCGTTCCAGCGGTCGAAGCTGGAAACCGCGCGCTTCTATTTCGCCCGCCTGCTGCCGCGCACGCTGGCGCACAAGGCCGCGATCGAAACCGGGGCGGGGCCGCTGATGTCGCTGGAGGCCGGGGACTTCGACTGACCATCCCGCGCGCTTGGTACATCGGCGACGCCCGCGCATCCGCGGGCCCGTCCCCACCGCGTCACAATTCGGGTATAAGCTGTTAGCCCGATGAAGGACGACAGAGCGAAGCTTCGCCTGCTCCGCGCCGGTGCATCGCCACCGGCACCGGGAACCGCGGCCGCCGGGCCGCGGTCGCTCCATGGCCACGCAGTGTCCTCCCAGCCCAGGCTGGACAACGTGCGCCTGCTTTCCCTCGACGCCCACGGCCGGGTCCTGGACTGGATCAGCTGGCAGGATGCCGCCTGCCTGTATGCCCGCGGCGCGGTCACCTGGACCCTTGGCGATCCCTGCCTGACGGTGCACGGCGGCATCAGCCGCAGCACCGGGCGCCAGAGCGTGCTGCAGGTGCATCCGATCATCGCAGCGCGCGGGCACGCGCGGGCCAAGGCCATCAACCCGACGCCCGCGCTCAGCAACCCGGCGCTGTTTGCGCGCGACCAGCACCTGTGCCTGTACTGCGGCAACCAGTTCCCGCGCCAGCAGCTCACGCGTGACCACGTGGTGCCGCTGTCCCAGGGAGGGCGTGACCTGTGGGAGAACGTGGTCAGCGCCTGCTTCCATTGCAACTCGCGCAAGGGCGGGCGCACCCCGGCCCAGGCGGCCATGCCGCTGCTCGCGGTGCCATATCGTCCCAGTTGGATCGAACACCTGATCCTGTCCAACCGCAACATACTCGCCGACCAGATGGCGTTCCTGAAGTCGCAGCTGCCGCGAAACCCGCGCCAGGTGGCGTGAGCCCCCGGCGTTCCGGCTAGACTTGGGTTTTGGACCAGGTGGCGATCGCGGCAAGCATGGCTTTGACTCTCGGCTTCACCAGCATGGACCAGGCGACGGAGACCGCGCTGCGGGCGGCTTTCCAGGACGCCAACTCGCGCCTCAACGGGCTTTTCACCCTCGCCAGCAGCGATGCGGCCGATTACGTCGTGATCGACATGGACAGCATGTACGGCCCGATGGGCTGGCTGCGCCTGCACGCCGCGGGCAAGCAGGTCATCGGGCTGACCAGCGCCGCGCGCACCCAGGCGGATTTCCGCATCGGCCGGCCCTTCGATACCGATGCAATGGTGGAAGTGCTGCGCCAGCTGGCTGCCCGCGAGGGCGTGGACCCGGACGCGGGCACCGCCGCCGCCCGGGTTGCCGAGGGCCCCGTTGCCGACGCCGACCCGCAGGGGGCTGTCACGGCCCCCGAACCCGAGGCGCAGGCCGGTACGGATCCAGCGGGAGGCGAACCGGGGGCCGCTGCGGCCAAGCCTGCCGTTGTGCCATTGGCATTGAAGGACCCCCAGCCGGAACCGGAGCATCCGGACCCTGCCGCGAGCGCCGGGATCCCTGCAGACGCGTCCGCGGAAATTTCCAGCGACGCCGGACAGCAGGAAGCGGATCCGGGAACCGAAGATACCGGCGTGCCTGCCGCGCAGGCCGATCCGGAGCCCGAACCGCCCGCCCCGCCGCGCGAACCGGTCTTTGCCGACTGGCTGAAGCCCGGCGCGCTGTCGGGCCGCTTCCGCTTCCGCCGCGGCATGGCGCCCGAGCTCTGGATCGACGCCGACGCACGCCAGTACCACGGTCCCGCACAGCTCAAGCCGCTCGCGCCGCATTTCGAAGGCACGGTGGCCGAGACCGACTTCGAGCCGGTGGAAGACGAGGCCTGGGCGGCCGGGAGCGCTGCCGCCGGCGAAGCCCAGCCGCTCTCGCGGCTGCAGTGGCTGGGCGGCCTGCTGGCCGGGAAGGGTGAACTGCTTCCGGGTCATGATCCGCAGGGCCGCTACCGGCTCACCCGGTGGCCACAGACGGAGCGCGAATTCCCGCGCCACTTCCGCATCGCCACCGCGATGATGAAGGGCCCGGCCACGCTGGAAGAAGTGGCCGAGGCAAGCAAGAGCCCGCTCGCCGATGTGGCCGATTTCACCAACGCCAACCTCGTCACCGGGTTCGCCGAATTCGTGCCGGAACCCGAGCCTGAACCGGAAGCGCCGGCGCGCCCCGGCGGATTTTTCAGCCGTTTGCGCGGCCGGAGCTGAACAGGCTGCCATGCGCCTCGCCTTGCCCCCTGCGGCAGGGGGGGCGAAAATGCAGCGATGATCAACCCCACCCGCTATCCGCGCCTGTCGCGGATCGACTCCCCGGCCGACCTGCGCGGCTTCCCGGAGGCCGAACTGCCACAGATCGCCAGCGAGCTGCGCGAATACCTCATTGAATCCGTCGGCCGCAGCGGCGGGCACTTCGGTGCCGGCCTCGGGGTGATCGAGCTGACCACCGCGCTGCACTGGCTGTATGACACTCCCGACGACCGCATCGTGTGGGACGTTGGCCACCAGTGCTATCCGCACAAGATCCTCACCGGCCGCCGCGACTCGATCCACACCGTCAAGCAGAAGGACGGCGTGGCGCCGTTCCCCAAGCGCGACGAAAGCGAGTACGACACCTTCGGCGTCGGCCACTCCAGCACCTCGATCTCCGCCGCCCTGGGCATGGCCATCGCCAACGCCCGCGCCGGCAACGACCGCAAGGTGGTGGCGGTGATCGGCGACGGGGCGATGACCGCGGGCATGGCCTACGAGGCCCTGAACCACGCCGGCGGCATGGACGTCGAGCCGGACATGCTGGTGATCCTCAACGACAACCGCATGTCGATCTCCGAGGCCGTGGGCGGGCTCACCCGCATGCTCGGCCGCATGAGCGGCAGCAGCACCCTCAACGCCCTGCGCGAGGGCGGTAAGAAGCTGCTGGGCGACAAGAACAGCCCGCCGGCGCGCTTCGTCAAGCGCTGGGAAGGCCAGTGGAAGGGCATGTTCGTGCCCTCCACCCTGTTCGAGGAAATGGGCTTCCATTACACCGGCCCGATCGACGGCCACGACATGAAGGCGCTGGTGGGCGCGCTGCGCACGCTCAAGGGGCTCAAGGGCCCGCAGCTGCTGCACGTGATCACCACCAAGGGCAAGGGCTTCGAACTGGCCGAGGACGACCAGATCGGCTACCACGCGGTCTCGCCGTTTGATCCGGCCAAGGGCGTGGTGGCCAAGTCCGGCCCGAAGAAGCCGACGTACACGGACGTGTTCGGCGACTGGCTCTGCGACATGGCCGCGGCCGACAAGCGCCTGATGGGGATCACCCCGGCCATGCGCGAGGGCTCGGGCCTGGTGCGTTTCAGCAAGGAATACCCGGAGCGTTATTTCGACGTGGCCATCGCCGAGCAGCACGCGGTGACCCTGGCCGCGGGCATGGCCACCGAAGGCGCCAAGCCGGTGGTGGCCATCTACTCCACGTTCCTGCAGCGAGGCTATGACCAGCTGGTGCACGACGTGGCGATCCAGGACCTGGACGTGCTGTTCGCGATCGACCGCGGCGGTGTTGTCGGGCCGGACGGCGCCACCCACGCCGGCAACCTCGACCTGAGCTACCTGCGCTGCGTGCCCAACATGGTGGTGATGGCGCCCGCCGATGAGGACGAGTGCCGGAAGATGCTCTCCACCGGCTTCGGGCATCAAGGGCCGGCGGCGGTGCGCTACCCGCGCGGCACCGGCCCGGGCGTGGCGGTGGAACCCGGTCTTGCCACTCTGCCGATTGGCAAGGCGGAGCTTCGCGCCCGCGGCTCGCGCATTGCCCTGCTGGGATTTGGCGCCATCGTTCCGGCAGCGGAGAAAGTCGCCGCGCAGCTTGGCCTGACCATGGTCAACATGCGCTTCGTCAAGCCGCTGGACCGCGAACTGCTGCTGGAGCTGGCGCAGTCGCACGAAGGTTTCGTGACCCTGGAAGACAACGTGGTGATGGGCGGTGCCGGCTCGGCCGTGACCGAGCTGCTGCACGCCGAAGGGATCACCCTGCCCGTCCTGCAGCTGGGCCTGCCGGACGAGTTCCAGCGCCATGCCAGCCGCGAGGACCTGCTGGCCGAGGCCGGACTGGACGAGGCCGGGATCCGGGCCTCGGTCCTGGCGCGCTGGCCGGACCTCGCCGGGCCCGCTGTCCCCGCGCGCGCGGCCGCCGGGGGCGCCTGAACCCGGGAGCGTCCGTAACACGGCCGCGGCTTGCAGCGGCTATGATTCCGGGGTCGAACCGCGATCACACGCACAGGGGGGATGCGTGCTGAAAGAACAGCGGCCCGGTGCCCGGGCGCCGACCAGCGATCCCTTGCACCTGGATTCCGCGCGCGCGCGGGCCCGGTTCCCGCGCCGTGTGTACCGGTTCCGGATCATTGGCATGGGCCTGGGCATGCTGCCGGTGGCGGCGGTCCTGCATGAAACGTCGGCGCCGCTGTACGCGTGGGCAATCTGCGCGTTCATCGGCCTGGCCTGGCCGCACCTGGCGCTCCAGCTCGCGCGCCGCCATGCGGCTGCGCACCGCGCCGAAATGCGCAACCTGCTCATCGACTCGGCGATGGCCGGCCTGTGCGTCGCGCTGATGCAGTTCAACCTGCTGCCCAGCGTCCTCATCCTTACCCTGGCCACCGTCGACAAGATCAGCACCGGGATCCCACGCCTGTGGCTGTGGTCGCTGCCCGGGATGTTCGGGGGGTTCCTCGCCGGCGGCCTGCTGACCGGTTTCGCGTTCCAGCCGGCCACCAGCATGCCGGTGATCCTTGCCAGCCTGCCGGTGCTGCTGATCCACACCATCGCGGTGAGCATGGCCGGCAATGCGCTGATCGCGAAAGTCCGGCACAAGAACCGCCAGCTGGACGAGCTGACGCGCGTCGACGCCCTCACCGGCCTGGGCACCCGGCGCTACTGGCAGGAACACGCCGCCCGCGCCCTGGCCGCGCACCAGGAGCAAGGCACGCCCGCGACGCTCATGATGCTGGACATCGACAACTTCAAGCGCACCAACGACCTCCACGGGCACGCCACCGGGGACGAGACCCTGCGCACGGTTGCCGGAGTGGTGCAGCGTCACCTGGGCGAGAAAGGACGCGCCGGGCGTTACGGCGGCGACGAGTTCGCCGTGGTCCTGGCCGGGACGTCCGCGGACGCGGCATCCGTCATTGCCGAGTGCATCCGCCGCGACGTGGAAGCGGCGCAGCTTGAGGCGCGCTGCACCGTCAGCATCGGGATCGCGCAGCTTGGCCCCGGCCACGGCACCCTGGAGCGCTGGCTGGAAGCCGCGGACGACTCCCTGTACCGGGCCAAGCGCGGCGGCCGCAATCGGGTGGAAGGCGGAACGATGGTCGAGCCCGCGGGATAAGAAGGCTGCAGCATCAAGCACGGCAATCCAGGGGGGAATGGAATTGAAACGGACAACACAGCTTGGCTTCCTGCTTGCAACGCTGGCATTGGCAGCGGGAGCCTGTTCACCTACTGCTCCCCCGGCCCTGGACTCGGCGGCAGGGCCCCCCGAGAGCGCCGCAGCGGCGGCACCGGCGCGGCCCACGACGGACGCGGAAACGCCGGCTGCCGACGCGGAGCAGGCCCTGCTTGCCGGCCCTGCGGAATCCCGCCGCTATGCGCTTGTCTTCGGCAACGGCGCCTACCCCCATGGCGACGCGCTCGCGGCCCCCACGAAGGACGCGGCGCTGATCGCGCGCGCCCTCAATGTCCGCGGCTACCACGTACTGGTGGGCATCGACCGCGACCTGGCCGGGATGCGCGAGGACATCGCCGCGTTCGAGGCCATGTCGCGGGGCGCCGAGCTCAGGCTGCTCTATTTCGCCGGCCACGGCTTTGAATTCGACAGCGCCAACTACCTGATGCCGGTGGACCTGCCCGCCCCCGTCACCGGCATGAGCGACCAGGACATCCGGGTCAACGCGCTGCGACTGGATCAACTGGTATGGGACCTGGAGGATGGCGCCGCGGTGCTCGTGGCAGTCATTGACGCATGCCGGGTCCCACCCACCCGCGGCGGCGCGGAGCTGCCGGGCCTGGCGGCGGAGCTGGCGCCCGAAGGGGCCATCCTCGCGTTCGCCACTTCCCCCGGGCGGGTGGCGATGGACAGCCTGCAGGCGTACGGCGTCAACCAGGACCATTCGCCGTACAGCTACTACCTGGCCAGTGCCCTGGCCTCACCCGAGGTGCAGACCTGGGACGAAGCCTTCGGCATGGCCTACAGCGTGGTGAAAAACCAGACCGGCGGCGCCCAGCAGCCGTGGATGAATGCGCGGGTGAACCGGTTCCCCGCGATCGGCGCGGTGGCGGCTGCGTCGTCGGGCGCCACCCCAGCCCCCTTGGCCAGGTATCGCGTGTCCCCGGAGCGCAAAGCCCTGGGCCGGTACTGGGCAGGCGAATCCCTCGCCACGCTGCGGCTGGCGCAGGACCGGACCCGGCCAGACGCCAGTTTGCAGGCCCGTGCCGCGGCGGACGATCCGCGCGCCGCCATCGCGCTCGCGCGGCGATGGTCCGCGCTGGAAGGCCGCGAGCGGGAGGTCATGGCCCTGCTTGAACCCCTTGCCGAGCAGGGCAATGCCGTCGCCCAGATGGACATGGCGAACCTGCTGTCAGCCTTCGCCGCCGAGGACTCGAAGGGCCGGAGCGCCCGCTACTGGCTGGCGCAGGCCAGCGCCCAGGGCATCGGCGAGGCGCGGACGAAGCTGGCCCTGGCGGATGGCGACCCGCGGTCCGCCATGGAAGAAGTGATCAAGGGCTTCGTGGAGCACTACGAGGCATTCGCCCCTGGAATCGAGGACTACCAGTGACGAAGTTCATTCCCTGGCTGCTCGGCGCGGCACTCCTGGCGCTCATCGCGGTGCTGGTGGCATGGTGGATCGGCAGCGGCCGGGGTCCGGCGGACCCCGCCGTGACCCGACCGCCCGACCCCGCCCTGCCGGCGGCCGTGGACTACGAGTTCGTGTGGCCGGACGGGGCGGCCCGCGGGACCGACGTACCGCGCGAAATCCTCATTCCCTCCACCGGCCAGCGCCTGCCGTTGATCGGCCTGGGTGACCTGAGCAGCAAGCCGGGCGAAGACAAGGTGGCGTTCCTGCAGCGGGTACGCCGGGCGATGGTGGAATTTTCCGACCGCCAGACCTACGAGGCCTGTGGGCTCATCTGTTCCGACGGCAATGGCGGCTATTCCGTGCGGATGACCACGGTCAACGCCGTGGCCCACTGCGCGGTGGCCCCGATCTGCCTCCGCGGGCACGTCACCATGCAGCAGTCCATCCACAGCCACTGCCCCAACCGGGCGCAGTTCCGCGCCACGCTCGCCGACGAGATCCTGTCGGGCCGGGCGATGCGCCGCAACCGCTTCTTCGGGCGCTGCGACCCGGACAACTTTTCCACGACTGACTTCGACGGCTGGCGACCGGGCTGGCTCGCCGCTCCGGGCGCGCTGTACCGGCATGATGGACCCAGGCGCATTACCCGCTTCGAATGAAAAACCGGCCCTGGCCGCGCCGGGGCCGGATCTGCCCGCGAACCGCGTTGGCCATGTATGGGAGCCCAGGCAACGGGGATCGACGGGATGCTGGACCTGATCGCAGCAGTACTCGCGCTGGCAGTATTCGCCGCATGCGCCCTGGTGCCGATCCTGGGACATCTCTGGGTCGCGCGGGGGCAGCGGCAGCGATCGCCGCCAGCAACCCCACGCCGAGGGCTCCCGCGCGGACCAATGCCCCGTGATCCCGCCGCACGGCTCGTCCACGGTGGAAGGTGACCGGCTTCCAGCCCGGCAGCGCGCCACAGAAGGCAGCCAAAGAAAAACCCCAGCACTGCCGGGGTTCTCGGGACGCTGTGGGATGCGTCGGGACTGCAATTTGGTCGGGGTGGCCGGATTCGAACCGACGACCACTTGTCCCCCAGACAAGTGCGCTACCAGGCTGCGCTACACCCCGATGAG
>JAAYXJ010000002.1 GCA_012515985.1 Gammaproteobacteria bacterium | reverse complement strand
GTATTCGCACCGCATCGGCGAGGCCCTGTGGCTGACGGTCGGCGGCGAGGACCGGCTGCTGCCCGGCGCCGTGGTCAACGACCTGCTGGGCAAGAAGATCGCCGAGTTCGAGGAGCAGCAGGGCCGCAAGCCCGGCGGGCGGCTGCGCAAGCAGATGAAGGAGGAGCTGGTGCAGGACCTGCTGCCGCGCGCGTTCGTGCGCCCGACCCGCACCGACGCCCTGCTCGACCTTGAGCTGGGCGTGTGCGCGGTGGATACCTCCAGCCGCAAGACCGCCGAAAGCGTGGTGTCGGAGATCCGCCGCGCCCTGGGCAGCTTCCCCGCGCTGCCGCTCAACGCCGAGGTGTCGCCGCGCGCGGTGCTGACCGGCTGGATCGCGGGCGACCCGCTGCCCGAGGGCCTGAGCCTGGGCGAGGAGTGCGAGCTCAAGTCGGCCGACGACCACGGCGCGATCGTGCGCTGCCAGCGCCAGGACCTGGAATCCGACGAGATCGCCCGCCACCTGGAGTCCGGCAAGCAGGTCACGAAGCTGGCACTGAACATGGACGACCACGTCTCCTTCGTGATCGGCGAAGACCTGGTGATCCGCAAGTGGAAGTTCCTCGACGGGGCGGTTGACCAGCTCGAAGCCACCGACGCCGACGACATCCGCGCCGAACTGGACGCCCGCTTCGCCCTGATGAGCGCCGAGTTCCGGCGCCTGTTCCAGATCCTGGAGCCGGCGCTGAAGCTGTCGAAGGCCGACGCCGGATAATCCGGGCATGCCCGACCGCCTGCGCCACCTGCTGTCAGCGCCCGCCCGCCGCGTCGAACGCGATGTCCTGCGGCTGCCGCTGGAAGGCGGCCGCAGCGTCGAGATCGAGCGGGTACGCGACCCGCGCGCGCGCAGGATCCGGCTCAGCGTGGGCGACCGGGGCGCGCGCCTGACCCTGCCCGCGCGGGCAAGCCTGGTGTCGGGGGAGCGTTTCGTCCACGAGCACCGGGAGTGGCTGCTGGAGCAGCTCGCCAACCGAGTCGATCCGGACATCAGGCCGCTGGCGGATGGCCGGACATCCAGCCTGCCGCTGCGCGGTGAAGCGGTTCCCCTGCGCTGGGCGCCAGGCCGCTACACCCGCGTCGTCCGCGCCGAAGACGGCCTGGTCATGCAACGCCCGGCCAGTGCCGGTCCCACAGCGCTGGCCCGCGCATTGCGTGATTTCTACGAAGCCGAAGCCCGCGCCGACCTCGGCCGCTGGCTGCCCGCCTACCTGCCCGGCCTGCCGGCCGCGCCCAGCCGCATCCGGCTGCGCCAGATGTCATCGCAGTGGGGTTCGCTGGCGCCGAACGGCGCGATGTCACTGGACCTCTCGCTCGTGCTGGGTGACCCGGCCGCGTTCGAGTACGTGCTTGTGCACGAGCTGTGCCACCTGATCGAGCACAACCACTCGCCGGCCTTCTGGCGCGAGGTGGAATCGCGCTGCCCCGACTGGCGCCGCCATCGCGATTACTTCCGCGGCGAAGGCGCCCGCCTCAAGGCCACCCTGCGCACTCTCCTTTCGCTGTAGGAGCGCGCCATGCGCGCGAAGCCGCATGGATCCAGCACTCCCGCGATGGCCGCAAAGTCGAGGGGCCGTCGGGGCAGGCCTTTGCGGGACTGTCCGCGCCATGGACGGCGCGGACAAGCCCCCATGGACGGGTTCACGGCGTGTCCCGCAAAGGCCTGTCCCGACGGCCCGCCCCGGAGGAGAGATCCCTCCCGGACAAGGGTCACGCGGCTTCGCGCGCATGGCGCGCTCCTACAGGAGGGAACGGCTTGTCAGGAGAAGAAGTCGCCGATGGCGGCGGCGACCTCGGCGGGCTGTTCCATGTGCAGGTGGTGGCCGCCGGGGATCACGATGAGCTCGCCGCGCGGCAGCAGGCGCGCGCGGCGGCTGCGTTCGGGCTCGGGCAGGTAGGGCTGCGGCGGATCGGCGTAGATCACCCGGGTGCGGCAGGCGATGCCGGCGACCAGGTCGTCCACCTGCGCCGGCGTCATCCGCACCATCGTGGGCAGGGTCAGGCGCGGGTCGCTGCTCCAGCTGAAGCCGCCGTCGACTCGCCGCAGCCCCCGCTCAACCAGCAGTCGCGCGCATTGCTCGCCCAGGGCGTTCGCCGCCATCCGCGCGCGCACCGCCGGCGCGGGATCGGCGAACACCCGCAGCTGCTTGCCACCCAGCGCGCGCGTGGCCTGCACCGCCTCACGCAGGCGCCTGGCGGTCCGCTGCGGCTCCTCGGGCAGCGCGCCGAGCGCCTCGATCGCCACCAGCCGCTCGATCCGCTCCGGGCAGCCCGCGGCCACCATGCTGGCGATGCCCGCGCCCATGGAATGGCCGAGCAGGCTGAAGGCTTCCCATTCCAGCGCGTCGGCGATGTCCAGCACCGTGTGGAGCGCCGCGGCGAACGAATAATCCGCGCCCTGCGGCAGGTGGAAGCTGCGTCCGTGGCCGGGGAGGTCAGGCGCCACCAGGTCCAGGCCTTCCAGGTGCGGCGCCAGCGGCACGAAGCTCGCCGCATTGTCGAGCCAGCCGTGCAGCGCCAGCACCCGCGCCCCGCCTTCGCCGCCGGCGCGCAGGCCGGCGACGGTGCCGCCGGGTATGCGGAGGGAGAATTCGCGCATCAGGCCCAGGCCGCGAGCTCGCGCCGGGCCAGCCCCGCCATGACCTCGGCGTGCGCCGGGGAATCATTGAGGCAGGGGATGTAGTGCAGCGCCTCGCCGCCGTGTTCGCGGAAGATGTCGCCGTTTTCGATCGAAATCTCCTCCAGCGTCTCCAGGCAGTCGGCGGCAAAGCCCGGGCACACCACGTCGATGCGCTTGACGCCGGATTCGGCCAGGGCCTGCACGGTCTTGTCGGTATAGGGCTGCAGCCATTCCTCGCGCCCGAAGCGGGACTGGAAGGTCATCACCACCTGCTCCTCCGGCAGGCCCAGCTCGGCGGCGATCGCATCGGTGCCATCGCGGCAGTGCCGGTGGTACGGATCGCCCTGGTCCACCAGCCGCTTCGGGATGCCGTGGTAGGAAAACAGCAGCCGCTCGCCGGCGCCGTGCCGGGCACGGTATTCGCGGATGGAGTCGGCGACCGCCTTCACCCAGGCCGGATCGTCGTGGTAGTCGTGCAGCACCCGCACCGAGTCCCCGCCCACGCGGTTGGCCACGTCCTCCACCGAGGCGGTGGTGGTGGTCGAGTACTGGGGGTACAGCGGGATCACCACGATGCGCCGCGCGCCGCGCGACTGCAGGCGCCGGATGGCTGCGGTGAGCGAGGGATTCTGGTAGCGCATCGCCCAGTCCACCTGTACGTCGGGCATCAGCCCGGCGACGGCCTCGGCCAGGCGGCGGGTGTACACCGCCAGCGGGGAGCCATCCTCCATCCAGACCTTTGCATAGAGCCTGGCGACCCGCGGCGAGCGGAACGGCAGCACGATCAGGTACAGGATCGGATACCACAGCCAGCGGGTGAGCGAGACCACGCGGCGGTCGCCGAGGAACTCGGCCAGGTAGCGGCGCACGGCGGCCGGGGTCGGGGCATCGGGGGTGCCAAGGTTGACCAGGAGCACTGCATCTTCGGACCCCGGTGCCCGGCGCTGCGTACTGTCGTGAGCTTGAGTCTGCATCGGTATAGGATGACAGGCGGCGTCCGTGCCCGTAAGCGCCCCGGCGCGACGGTCGGTTCCGCAGGTGCAACCCATCGCAGATCCAGTCCACACCAGCAGCCTGAACCCTGGCCGCCCGGCGCGGTCCAACATCCATCCAGCCCGTCCTTCCGGAGTCCCATCCATGCCCGTGTCCCGTTCCCTGCGCCTGGTCGCGCTCGCGTTCACCGCCACTGCCGCGCTGGCAGCGGCCGCCACGGCCGTCGCCGGCCCGCGCGAGGATGCGCGCGCGCGCAACGCGGTGCGGGTGCTGGAGGAGATCCAGGAGATCCCGGAAAGCGCGATCCCCAACAAGCTCCTCGACGAGGCCCGGGCGATCGTGGTGGTGCCCGACACCGTCAAGGCCGGCCTGGTCATCGGCGGCCGCCGCGGGCACGGGGTGATGTCGGTGAAGACCCCGGACGGCACCTGGTCGGCACCCGCGTTCCTGCGCCTGACCGGCGGCAGCATCGGCCTGCAGGCCGGCGTGCAGTCGGCCGACGTGGTGATGGTGTTCCGCAACGACCGCAGCCTGGACAGCATCGTCAACGGCAAGCTCACCCTTGGCGCCGACGTCGGCGTCGCCGCGGGCCCGCTGGGCCGCCACGCCGCCACCGCCACCGACGGCCAGCTGCAGGCCGAGATCTGGTCGTGGTCGCGGGCGCGGGGCCTGTTCGCGGGCGTGGCTCTGGATGGCGCGGTGCTCAGCATCGACGATGCCGCCAACCAGGCGGTGTATGGCCCCGGCACCACGCCGCGCATGATCTTCGAAGGCCGCACCGCGCAGCAGCCCTCGGACGCGGTGGTGGATTTCCGCGACAAGCTGGAAGAGGCAACCGCCATCGCCCGTGCCGAGCGGGGCACCGAGCAGCAGGTGCCCGTCGCCCAGCCGGCCGCGGCGCCGGCCGCTGCCGCGCAGCACGATGGGCAGCCGGGCGCAACCGCGATCGGCACCAGCCCGCAGCCGGCCCAGGTGCAGGAGCAGCCGCTGCCGCAGCCGTTCGAACCGGTGGGCGAAGGCGAGATCCGCAGCGAGCCGCTGGACGACGGAATCTGAACCGCGGCCACCACGGCGCGTGACCCGCGGCAGCGACGGCTGCGGTATCCTGACCACCCCCGGCCACTCGGAATTTCAGCCACGCTATGGGCACTTTCAGCATCTGGCATTGGATCATCGTGCTGGTGGTCGTGCTCCTCGTCTTCGGCACCAAGCGCCTGCGCGGCGCCGGTCGTGACCTGGGGGAGGCCATCAAGGGCTTCAAGAAGGGCATGAGCGACGCGGACGAGGACAGGCCTGCCGGCCATCTCGAGGACCAGCAGCGCGAAGCCGACCCCCAGCGGGATGCGAAGCAGAACGAAGACGCGCGGCGCTGACGCCGCGGCCGCGGCAGCTGCGCCATGTTTGATATCGGTTTTTCCGAACTGGTCCTGATCGCGGTTGTTGCGCTGATCGTGCTGGGGCCGGAGCGGCTGCCCAGGGCTGCGCGCTTCGCGGGCCTGTGGGTACGCCGGGCGCGGGCGCAGTGGTATTCGGTGCGCAGCGAATTCGAACGCGAGATGGCGGCCGACGAGCTCAAGCGCAGCCTGCAGGAAGCCAAGGATGCAGTGCGCGAAACCGAAGCGTCGTTCCGCACCACCGGCGAGCAGGCCAGGCGCGAGCTGGAGCAGGTCCATGACGCCGTGCGCGACACCGCCCGCGAAGCTGACAAGGCGCTGAAGCCGCCGTCGGACCCGGCTCCCCCGCCGCCACCGGCGCCTGCGGACAGGACTGCAGCCGGAGCGGGTTCGGCCGATCCGCCCCCGGGCGGCGAGGAGGGCCCGGATGGGAATGGACGCTGAGAGCGCCGGCGAGGCCACCCTGATCGAGCACCTGGTGGAGCTGCGCACGCGCCTGCTGCGCGCCGTCGCCGGGCTGATGGTGGTGTTCCTGGGGCTGCTGCCGTTTGCCAACCGGCTCTACGGCTGGCTGGCCCGGCCGCTGCTGGAAAAGATGCCCGAGGGCGCGCATCTGATCGCGGTGGAAGTGGCCTCGCCGTTCTTCGCCCCGCTCAAGCTGGCGTTCTTCGTCGCCCTGGTGGTGACCATGCCGTGGCTGCTCTACCAGCTCTGGGCCTTCGTGGCGCCGGGCCTGTACCGGCGCGAGAAACGGCTGGCGATGCCGCTGCTGGTGTCGGCGGTGACGCTGTTCTATGCCGGCTGCGCGTTCTCGTTCTACCTGGTGCTGCCGGTGGTGTTCGGCTTCCTCACCGCGGTCACGCCCGAAGGCGTGGCGATGATGACCGACATCCACGCCTACCTGAACTTCGTGATGGTGATCTTCCTGGCGTTCGGGCTGAGCTTCCAGATGCCGGTGGCGCTGGTGATCCTGACCCTGCTGGGCTGGGTCACGCCTGAGCAGCTGAAGGAGTGGCGCGGCTACGCAATCGTCGGGGTGTTCGTGCTGGCGGCCATCGTCACCCCGCCGGACGTGATCTCGCAGCTGATGCTCGCGATCCCGATGATCCTGCTCTACGAGGCCGGCCTCATCGCCTCCCGCATCCTCGCGCCGCGCCGCGCGGCAGGCGACGACGAGCCGGCCGCGCCCTGACCCGCGCTGCCCTCAGACTTCGATGCCCGAAGCCGGCGGCGGCGGCGCGCCGGCGTCCACGCCACGCGCGCTGCCGGCCAGCATCTGCCGCCAGGCGAAGTACACCGCGCCCATGAGCACGGGCATCAGCACCGCCATCATCAGCAGCTGGGCGACGATTGTGGCCGCCCACTGGCCGCCGAAGATCCCCACCACCATGCCCACGATCTGCGCCGCCAGCGCGATGCCGATGGTGACCAGTATGAACAGCACGATGAACACCAGGAACGCGCCGATGTTGGCCATGCAGGCCCGGAAGCTGCGCTTCATGGCTTCCAGCGCCGGGGTGCCGTCGAACATCACCTGGGCCGGGA
The DNA here is from genome assembly GCA_012515985.1 of Gammaproteobacteria bacterium. Lineage (GTDB taxonomy): Bacteria > Pseudomonadota > Gammaproteobacteria > Xanthomonadales > Xanthomonadaceae > Luteimonas. Next base: position 2,609 of record JAAYXJ010000002.1, on the reverse strand, counting down.
ACAGGAAGGTGAAGGTGTAGGCGAAGAGGCCCACCACAACCGCCAGCAGCAGCCACAGCGCGAACGCCCCGAACGGGAATTCGTCGAAAATCGCCGGATCCGGATTCTGGGTGGCCTGGCTCTGCTCCACCGCAGCCATCATGTTCTGCAGCGCGGTCGGACCAACCATCACCACCAGCAGCAGCACCACCACCAGGCCCGCGGCGAACTGCGGCAACAGCTGCGCCACCAGGGACAGCGCCTTGCCCTCGCGGATCCCCTGCAGCAGCTGTGCCGGCTGGGCGGCGCGGCCCTGGTCGACTTCGCGCACCGCGTACACCATGCCGCCGAACAGGATCGGGGTCAGCACCACCACCAGCAGCTGCGCGAGCATCGAGAGCATGGGCGCGGCCTGGAACAGCAGCGGCAGCAGCGAGACGATGGCGAACACCAGGCCCACTGTTCCCAGCGCCAGCGGCTGCTTCTTCAGCAACCCGAAGCCACCCAGCAGCCATTCCGCGCCCGCGCCAGCCTTCAGCTTTCCCGCCTGGTTCATCGATCAGTCCCGTTGGTCCCTGGAGAGGCGCCAAGTGTACGCGCCAGGCGCGCGAACCGCCGCAGCACCCGCCGCGCCACCGGGGCGGGCCGAACCGCGCGCAGCAGCACCTGGGGATCCTGGCCTTCGGCGCGCAGCACATCGGCGCGGGCACGGAGGTAGCCGCGCATGTGGGCTGCGCTGAACTCCGGATGGAACTGCACGCCCCACGCGTTCTCGCGCCAGCGGAAGGCGTGGAACGGATCGTGGGTGGCCTGGGCCAGGGCCACCGCTTCATCGGGCAGGCGCAGCGCGATCTGCATGTGGGTGGCGTGCGCGGCAAAGCGCTGCGGCAGGCCGCTGAAGAGCCTGTCCTGCGCGGCGGCGGCATGCAGCTCGACCTCGATCGTGCCCATGCAGCGACCATCGGGGTTGTCGCCGGCCTCGCCGCCCAGGGCGTGCGCCAGCAGCTGGTGGCCGTAGCAGATCCCCAGCAGCGGCAATCCGGCGTGGGCAGCCTCCTTCAGCCACCCGGCGGTGCGCTCGCTCCAGTCCAGGCGATCGGTGACCATGGCGGCCGAGCCGCTGACGATCGCGCCGCAATACCGGTCGTGGGCGGGCAGGAATTCGCCGGACTCAACATCCGCCACTTCAACCTCATCGCGCCGCAAGCCGGCGGCAACCCGGATCCAGCGGTCGAAGCCGCCGTGGCGTCGCAGCTCTTCCACCGGGCGGCCGGCGGCAATGATCAGGACGGGTCGCGAAGTGGACTGCATGGGGAAATCTCATCAGGAACAGCGCCCCCGACGATAACCCACCCCTCTTGCAGGAGCGCGCAAGACGCGCTCCTACTCGCGAGGGGGGAGGACGGTGAGGACTTCCTCGATGGTGGTCAGGCCCTGGGCGACCTTGGCCGCCCCGGCCGCGCGCAGGGTGCGCAGGCCGCCGGACTGCGCGGCGCGCGAGAACTCCGCCAGCTCCATGTCCGGCCGCACCAGCCTGCGCAGCGCGGGGGTGATGGGCATGAGCTCGTAGAGGCCCACCCGCCCCAGGTAACCGGTCTTGCGGCATTCCAGGCAGCCCACCGGGCCCATGGTGTCGCCTTCGGGTACCCGCGCATCCGCGCCGAGCAGCGCTTCCCAGCCCCCCGGCTCCACGGCCTGCGGCCGCTTGCAGTGCGGGCACAGGGTGCGCACCAGGCGCTGGGCCAGCACGCCGGTGAGCGTGGATGCGATGAGGTAGTGCGGCAGGCCCAGGTCGAGCAGGCGCGTCACCGCCGAGGGCGCGTCGTTGGTGTGCAGGGTCGAGAGCACCAGGTGCCCGGTGAGCGAGGCCTGCACCGCCATTTGCGCGGTATCCAGGTCGCGGATCTCGCCGATCATGATGATGTCCGGGTCCTGTCGCAGCAGGGTGCGCACGCCCTGCGCAAACCCGAAGTCAATGCCGTGGTGCACCTGGCTCTGGTTGAGCTCGGAAGCGACCATCTCGATCGGATCTTCCACCGTGCACACGTTGACGTCGGGTGTGGCCAGCGTGCGCAGGGTCGAGTACAGCGTCGTCGTCTTGCCCGATCCGGTCGGCCCGGTCACCAGGATGATGCCGTGCGGCTGCTGCACCAGCGCGTTCCAGGTCGCCGCCTCCCCGGCGTCGAAGCCGAGCTGGTCGATCGGCTTGAACGCGGTGTCCGGGTCGAAGATGCGCATCACGCACTTCTCGCCGAAGGCGGTGGGCATGGTCGACAGCCGCATCTCCACCTCGCGCCCACCCGGGGATCGGGTCTTGATGCGCCCGTCCTGCGGCCGCCGGCGCTCGGCCAGGTCCATGCGCCCGAGCACCTTGATGCGCGAGACCACCGCGGTCATCACCGGCGGCGGCATCTCGAACACCTTGTGCAGCACGCCGTCGATGCGGAAGCGCACCCGGCCCAGCTCGCGCCGCGGCTCCAGGTGGATGTCCGAGGCGCGCTGCTCGTAGGCGTACTGCAGCAGCCAGTCGACGATGTGGACGATGTGGTGGTCGTCGGCATTGACGTCACCCGAGCGGCCCAGCTCCACCAGCTGCTCGAAGCTGGGCGCATGGCCGCCGCCGTCGCCCT
>JAAYXJ010000231.1 GCA_012515985.1 Gammaproteobacteria bacterium | reverse complement strand
CGCGTGCTGGGCGAGGACGCGTTGAGCGAGTCGCCCGAGGTCCGCTACCACATCGAGCGCAATATCGGCGTGCTGTTCCAGGATGGCGCGCTGTTCTCCTCGCTGACCGTAGGCGAGAACGTGGAAGTGCCGCTGAAGGAGTACTACCCGAGCCTGGGCGACTCGCTGCGCTACGAACTGGCCCTGCTGAAGGTGAAGCTCGCCGGCCTTCCGGCCGAGGCCGTGGACAAGCTGCCCTCGCAGCTTTCCGGCGGCATGCGCAAGCGCGCGGGCGTCGCGCGGGCGCTGGCCCTGGATCCGCCGCTGCTGTTCCTGGACGAGCCAACCGCGGGCCTGGACCCGATCGGCGCGGCCGCGTTCGACCAGCTGATCCGGACGCTGCAGCAGGCGCTGGGGCTGACCGTGTTCCTGATCACACATGATCTGGATACCCTGTACGCGATCTGCGACCGGGTCGCGGTACTGGCCGAGCGCAGGGTGCTGGCCGTCGGGCCGGTCTCCGAGGTCGAGCAGGTCGATCATCCGTGGGTGCAGGAGTACTTCCACGGCCCGCGCGCACGGGCAGCCCGCGCCGCCCGCGACCGCAACCCGCCACACGGCAAGCCGCTGGAAGCCTGACATGGAAACCCGAGCCAATTACGTCCTGATCGGCGCCTTCACCATCGGCGTGGCCGTGTTCGGCCTGCTGTTCGCGCTGTGGGCGGCCAAGTTCGCCTCCGACCGCAGCTGGCAGGAATACGCGGTGCTGTTCAACGAGCCGGTGACGGGCCTGACGGAGGGCAGCAGCGTGCAGTACAACGGCATCGCCGTGGGCACGGTGCAGTCGCTCCAGCTCTCGCCGGACGACCCACGCGAGGTGATCGCCATGCTGCGCGTGGACGCGCGCGCGCCGGTCAAGGCCGATACGCAGGCGCGGCTGTCCATCACCAGCCTCACCGGGCCGCCGATCATCCAGCTCACCGGCGGCAGCCCCGAGGCGCCGCGGCTGGTGGATACCACGACCCGCGACGTGCCGGTGATCCCCACCGCGCCGTCGGCGCTGCAGAACATCGCCGACACCGCCAGCCGCATGGTCGAGCGCCTGGATGGCCTGCTCAGCCAGGAGAACATCACCAGCATCGAGAACACGCTGGCCAACCTGGAAAACGCCACCGCCGCCTTTGGTGACAGCCGCCAGGACGTGACCGCCCTGCTTGCCTCCGCGCGGCAGGCCAGTGAGCAGCTGGAGCAGACCCTGGCCAGCGCCAACGGCGCCATCGTCGATTTTGACCGGGCCTTCGTCCAGGAGCTGCCCGCGCTGATGGAGCGCCTGGACAGTACCCTGGCGCGGCTTGACTCCGCTGCCGATGGCGCGGACGCGATCCTCAACGAAAACCGCGCCGCCATCAACAGCTTCGCCAACGATGGGCTGTCCCAGCTTGGCCCCACCCTGAGCGAGCTGCGCGGGCTGGTGCGCGACCTGCGCCGCATCAGCGACCGCCTCGACAGCAACCCGGTCCGCTACCTGTTCGGCCGCGACGCACCCACGGAGTTCGATCCGAATGACCAGCCCTGACCGTCCATTCCGCCCTGCCCCCCGTTCCGCTCCGCGCCTGCTGCTGGCGCTGGCCCTGGCAGCGGCCTTCTCCGGCTGCGGCCTGCTCGGGGGTGGCGGCGGAGGCGAGCGCGGCACGATCTATGCGCCGGTGGTGCGGGTGGACGCGGACCCGTCGTGGCCGCGCGTGGAATGGCAGCTGTCGGTCGCCAATGCCAGCGCCCCGCGCATGGTCGACAGCCCGCGCATCAACGTGCGCCCGAGCCCCGCCGAACTGCAGGTGTATGCCGGCGCGTCCTGGGCGCAGCCCGCGACCGACATGCTCGAGACGACGGTGCTGCGCGCGCTGGAGGATTCCGGCCACATCGATGCCGTTGCCCGCAGCGAGGTCGGGATCCGCCCCGACTACAAGCTGGTCATGGAGGTCCACCGCTTCGAATCGGATTACGCGGGCAGCGCCGTTCCCAGCGCCACCATCGAGGTCACCGCCAAGCTGCTCTACAACCGCGACCAGAGGCTGGTGGCGTCGCGCACGTTCCTGGCCGCGCACCAGGCTTCTGGCACCGCGGTGCCAGAGGTGGTGGCCGCGTTCGAAGCAGCCCTGGCAGAGGTCGGCGCGGGCATCGCAGGATGGACGCTGGCCAGCGGCGAGGCCGACTGGAAGACCCTGGAGCCGCCGCTCTAGGCGGCGGCCGCGTTGGCGCCGCCGTCCGCCGGCGGCCCGAAGGTCAGCGTCGCCACGACGCCGCCGGTGTCCCCCGGACGCAGGCGCACGTCCCAGCCGTACAGGTCGCACAGCCGGCGCACGATCGACAGGCCGATGCCCCCGCCCTGCGAATGCTCGGCGTGCGTGCCGCGATAGCCGCGCTCGAACAGCTTGTCGGCGTCTTCCCCGTCCAGGCCCGGGCCGGAATCGATCACTTCGGCCACGCCGGGCAGGATCCGGACGATCACCTCCCCGGCGGCGGTGTACTTGACGGCGTTGCCAACCAGGTTGCCAAGGGCAACGGACACCGCTGATTCCGGTGCGTCCACCACCAGCTGCGCCTGCTCTTCCAGCCTCAGCTCCAGCGGCTTGGCACCAACCTGGGCCCGGAACGCGTCCAGCAGCTGCGCCGCCACCTTGCCGACATCGGTGCTGCCGTGCCCGCGCTCCCCGCGCGACAGCAGCAACAGCGCGCTGATCAGGTCGGTGCACTGCTGTTCGGCGCGCTGGATCCGCAGCAGCCGCGCCTGGGTCCGCTCATCCAGCTCCGGGCGCGAAAGCAGCAGCTCGACCGCGCCGCGGATCACCGCCAGCGGGGTGCGCAGTTCGTGGCTGACGTCCGCGTTGAACTCGCGGTCGCGTTCCACGACTTCGGTCAGGCGCGCGGCATAGTCGTCCAGCGCGCTGGCGAGCTGGCCCACCTCGTCGTCGGGGAAATGCACCGCCAGCGCTTCCGGACGGGCATCGCCGCCCGAGCGCTGCAGGCGCGCGGCCAGTTCGGACACCGGGCTCATCACCCGCGACGCCGACCACCAGCCCAGCAGCACCGACAGCAGCGTCACCACCAGCACCGCACCGATGATGGCGCGGCGGAACTGGGCTTCGCCGCGCATGGCCTGGGTCATGTCATAGGCGAGGAAGAACCATTCGTCGGGAGTCTTGCGCACCGCCAGCTTGTAGGCGAACGGCTCGCCGTCCTCATCCACGCCGCTGAGACTGTGGTTCCCGTTGGGAAGCTCGTACCAGTCGGGCTCTTCGAGCCGCAGCGCCTCGAAGCGGTCCTTCTTCACCACGCGCGCGTACATCTGCTGCACCGGGAGGTCCGGGTTGCGGCTCGGGTCGACGTAGTAGCGGCGCGCGTACTCGTCGATGTTCTGGTTCATCACGTCCTCGACCAGCGCGTTCTCGACCCGGTTGCGGGCCTCCTGCGTGAGGAACGCGAACAGCACCGTCAGCCCGAAACCGAGCAGGACGAACGACACGATGATGCGGCTGCGCAGCCGGCGCCGGTAGCGCCTGCGCCTGCGATCAGGCGCGATCTCCGGGTCAGCTTCCGCCATCTGGCTGGGCGATCCGGTAGCCGATGCCGTGGCGGGTCTGGATCAGGGGAGTATCGAAGGGCTTGTCGACCATCGCGCGCAGGCCATGGATGTGCACCCGCAGGGAGTCGGAATCCGGCAGCTCCTCGCCCCATACGCGGGTCTCCAGCTCCTGGCGGGTCACCACGGCCGGGGAAGCCTCCATCAGCGCCTGCAGGATCTTGAGCGCAGTGGGGTTGAGCTGCAGCAGCTTGCCCTGGCGGCGGACCTCGAGCGTATCCAGGTTGTATTCCAGGTCGCCGACCTCCAGCACCCGCGTCTGCACCCCGCGACCGCGGCGCAGCAGCGCGTTGAGCCGGACCTCCACTTCCTGCAGTGCGAACGGCTTGACCAGGTAGTCGTCCGCCCCGGAGTCGAAGCCGGCAAGCTTGTTGTCCAGGCTGTCGCGGGCGGTGAGCATCAGCACCGGGGTCTGCTTGCGGGCCTCGTTGCGCAGCTTGCGGCATACCTCCAGGCCGTCCATGCCGGGCAGGTTGAGGTCAAGCACGATGGCGTCGAATTCGTGGACAACCGCCAGATGCAGGCCGGTGACGCCATCGGCCGCGAAATCAACGGTATGGCCGCGTTCTTCAAGGTAATCGCCGAGATTGGCGGCGATGTCCTGGTTGTCCTCGATGACGAGTATGCGCATCGGCGGTCGCTTCCTGATGGTTGCCGCGATTCTGGCACACAACCGCGCGAAGCCGGCGTCGCCGCTGCGCTCGCGCGCATAAAAGACCCGGGCCGGGCCCGGGTCAAGGGATCGAAAAGCGCCCCGATCAACGCAATCCGCCGGCCGGCCCATGTCCCGGCCCTGGAGAGCACGCTGCGGATCTCCACGCTACCCGCGGGGGAATTAAGCCGCTGTTAAAGGAAACGCGGAACCGGGTTAACCGGCCCGCCGGCGCGCACCCTCCTGCTTCCCCTTCGCGCCGGCATGGAGGAAGTCCACGATCGCACCGGCCACGTCCACCTTCGAAACCGCCTCCACCCCTTCCAGCCCGGGGGAAGCGTTGACCTCCAGCACCAGCGGACCGCGGGAAGACTGCACCAGGTCCACGCCCGCCACGCCCAGGCCAAGCACGCGGGCGGCCCTTACCGCCAGCGCGCGTTCGCGCGGGGTCGGTTTCGCCAGGGCGGCACTGCCGCCGCGATGCAGGTTGGCGCGGAAGTCGCCCTCCGGGGCGTCGCGCCGCATGGCTGCGACCACGCGCTCGCCAACCACGAGGCAGCGCAGGTCGCTGCCCCCGGCCTCGGCCACGAATTCCTGCACCAGGAAAGTGGCGTAGAGCCCGCGCAGGGCCTCCACCACGCTGCGCGAGGAGGAGAGCTTCTCGGTGAGCATGACGCCCGCTCCCTGCGCGCCCTCGTTGAGCTTGATCACGTGTGGGGGCGATCCCAGCATCGACAGCAGGTCGGCGGTGTCGTCCGGATTGTCGCCGAACACCGTGGCCGGCATGTCGATGCCTTCGGCCGCAAGCAGCTGATGGCAGCGCAGCTTGTCGCGTGCGCGCAGGATCGCCGCGGACGGGTTCGGGGTGTGGCAACCCATCAGCTCAAATTGGTGCAGCACGGCATTACCGTAGCGCGAGACCGACGTGCCGATGCGCGGGATCACCGCGTCATAGCCCTTCAGCGGCCTGCCCTTGTAATGCATGGCGAAACCGTCGGCGGCGATGCGCATGTAGCAGCGCAGCGGATCAAGCACCCGCACCGTATGCCCCCGCGCGCGGGCCGCTTCCACCAGCCTGCGGGTGGAGTAGAGGCGGCTGTTGCGTGACAGGATGGCAAGCTTCATCCGCCAAGGTTACGGCAGCCCGCGAGCGGGCGGAAAGCGCCGGCACGGACGTTGGCGCCCCCGCGGCGCTGTGCCATAGTCCGCGGGTTGCCAAATCACCGCTGTCTCTTTGAAGCATTACTCTGGGAGGGGTTTCATGCTTGAGCAATACGGTTTGTGGCTGGCGCTGGGGTGCGCCATCATCGCGATCCTCTACGGCGTCTTCGCCGCCGGCTGGATCAACCGCCAGCCGGCGGGCAACGAACGGATGCAGGAGATCGCCGGCGCGATCCAGGAGGGCGCGCGCGCCTATCTCAACCGCCAGTACCTGACGATCTCGATCGTGGGTGTGGTGCTGTTCGTGCTGATCGGGCTGTTCCTCGACTGGGCGACGGCGATCGGCTTCCTGCTCGGCGCGGCGCTGTCGGGCGCGGCCGGATACATCGGCATGAACGTGTCGGTCCGGGCCAACGTGCGCACCGCCGAGGCCGCCCGCAACGGCATCAGCGCGGCGATGGACGTGGCCTTCAAGGGCGGCGCCATCACCGGCATGCTGGTGGTGGGCCTGGGTCTGCTGGGCGTGGCCGGCTACTGGGCGGCGCTCAACTTCATGGGCATGCCCACCGATGACGTGCTGCACGCGCTGCTGGGCCTGGCGTTCGGCTCCTCGCTCATCTCGATCTTCGCCCGGCTGGGCGGCGGCATCTTCACCAAGGGCGCCGACGTGGGCGCCGACCTGGTGGGCAAGGTCGAGGCCGGGATCCCCGAGGACGACCCGCGCAACCCGGCGGTGATCGCCGACAACGTGGGCGACAACGTCGGCGACTGCGCCGGCATGGCCGCCGACCTGTTCGAGACCTACGCGGTCACCGTGATCGCGACGATGCTGCTGGGGTACCTGATGGTGGCCGAAGTCGGCAGCAACGGCGTGCTCTACCCGCTGGTGCTGGGCGGGGCCTCGATCATCGCCTCCATCATCGGCGCGATGTTCGTCAAGGTGAAGCCAGGCGGCTCCATCATGGGCGCGCTGTACAAGGGGGTGATCGTGTCCGGCGTGCTGGCCGCGGTCGCGTTCTACCCGATCACCACCTCGCTCATGGGCGACAACGTTCACGGGCCGATGAACATCTTCGCCTGCGCCATCATCGGCCTGGTGCTGACCGGCGCCATCGTGTGGCTGACCGAGTACTACACCGGCACCCAGTACAAGCCGGTGCAGCAGATCGCCGCCGCGTCCACCACCGGCCACGGCACCAACATCATCGCCGGCCTGGGCATCTCGATGAAGGCCACCGCGTGGCCGGTGATCGCGGTGTGCATCGCGATCTGGGCCTGCTTCGAGCTGGGCGGCCTGTACGGCATCGCCATCGCCGCCACCGCGATGCTGTCGATGACCGGGATGATCGTGGCCCTGGACGCGTATGGCCCGATCACCGACAACGCCGGCGGCATTGCCGAGATGGCGGAACTGCCGTCCGAGGTGCGCGACGTCACCGATCCTCTGGACGCCGTGGGCAACACCACCAAGGCGGTGACCAAGGGCTATGCCATCGGCTCGGCGGCGCTGGCGGCGCTGGTGCTGTTCTCCGATTACACGCACAACCTGGAGTCGGCCAACCCGGGCATCGACTTCACCTTCGACCTGTCCAACCACATGGTGATCATCGGCCTGTTGATCGGCGGCATGATCCCCTACCTGTTTGGCGCCATGGCGATGGAGGCCGTGGGCCGCGCGGCGGGCTCGGTGGTGGAGGAGGTGCGGCGCCAGTTCCGCGAGATCCCGGGGATCATGCAGAGCACCGGCAAGCCGGACTACGGCCGCGCGGTCGACATGCTGACCAGGTCGGCGATCAAGGAAATGATCCTGCCCTCGCTGCTGCCGGTGGCGGTGCCGATCATCGTCGGCCTGCTGCTTGGGCCGCAGGCGCTGGGCGGGCTGCTGATCGGCACCATCGTGACCGGCGTGTTCGTGGCCATCTCCATGACCGCCGGCGGCGGCGCCTGGGACAACGCCAAGAAGCACATCGAGGACGGCCACCACGGCGGCAAGGGCAGCGAGGCCCACAAGGCCGCGGTGACCGGCGATACCGTCGGCGATCCCTACAAGGACACCGCCGGCCCGGCGATCAACCCGCTGATCAAGATCATCAACATCGTGGCGCTGCTGATGGTGCCGCTGCTCT
>JAAYXJ010000230.1 GCA_012515985.1 Gammaproteobacteria bacterium | reverse complement strand
TGATCAGCACCGCGGTCTGGATGGTCATGTGCAGCGAGCCGGTCACGCGCATGCACTTGAGCGGGGCGTCGGGCGCGTGCTTGCGGCGGATCGACATCAGGCCCGGCATCTCGTGCTCGGCGATCTCGATCTCCTTGCGGCCCCAGTCGGCCAGCGAGATGTCGGCCACCTTGTAGTCGCCGTCCTGGGAAAATGCTCGTTCAGAGCCGGTCTTCATCTGTGCGTTCATGTCTGCTCCGGTTTCCGTCCCCGCGCCAGCAGCGGCGGCGGGGTGATTGACCGGGCGCCGTTGAAATCCGATTCCCGCCGAGCCTGGCCGTGCCTTGCGCACGGTCGCAGCGCCCCTCGGCGGACCGCCGATTATATCCGCTGCCTGCCGTGCGCACCGCTCGCGGCATGACCGAAGTCATGGGGCAGACGGGTGCCGCACCCGCTAGGCTGGTGGATCGACCCAGCTGGACCTCTGCAAATGGCCCGACCCGCACTCCGCCTCCTCGCCATCCCGCTTGCCATCGCCGCCCTGCTGGGCGCGCCACAGGCCCTGGCCCGGGAGGCAGCGGCCGCGGGCCAGTCCACCGAAAGCACCTATCGCCTGCCGCCACCGGAGCTGCAGGCCATCGTGGATGCCCCGCAGGCGCCGCAGATGACCCTGTCGCCGCGCCGCGACCTGCTGGCATTCGTTGAAACGCCCGCGCTGCCGGGCATCGACGTGGTTGCCCAGCCGGAGCTGCGCCTGGCCGGCACCCGCATCAACCCGCGCACGTATTCGCAAAGCCGGTTCTCGTTCGGCACCGGGCTGTCGATCAAGCCCGTCGATGGCGGCGCCGAGCGTCCGGTGCAGGGCCTGCCGCAGCCGCTGGCGCTGGCCTCGATGGCCTGGTCGCCGGACCAGCGCCATATCGCCTTCAGCCACGTGGACAATCGCGCCGGCGCGGTGGAGCTGTGGCTGGTGGACGTGGAGGCGCTCAGCGCCCGCCGCCTGACCAGCCAGCCGCTGAACGCGGTGGCCGGACGCGGCTTCACCTGGATGCCCGACGCCCAGCGCCTGCTGGTGCAGCTGCGCCCGGCGGGGCAGGGCGGGCCCCCGCAGGACGAGGGCATCCCCACCGGCCCCAACATCCAGGAGACCGGCCCCGGCGGCGAAGTCACCCAGCTGCGCACCTACCAGGACCTGCTGGCCAACGAGCATGACGCCCAGGTGTTCGAGCACTACCTGCGCAGCCAGACCGCGCTGGTGGCGCTGGATGGCAGCGTGACCCCGCTGGGGGCGCCCGACCTGTTCCTTGGCGTCAGCCCCTCGCCGGACGGCCGCCTGCTGCTGAGCCAGCGCATCGAGCGCCCGTTCTCCTACGTGGTCCCGTACTGGAGCTTCCCGCGCCGGATCGAGGTGCGCGACAGCGCCGATGGCAGCGTGGTGCACCAGGTGGCCGCGCTGCCGCTGGTGGAAGGCCTGCCGGTGGGCCGCGACGCCGTGGCCACCGGCGTGCGCCGCATCGACTGGCGCGCCGACGCGCCGGCCACGCTGGTCTGGGCCGAGGCCCAGGACGGCGGCGACCCGGCGGTGGAGGCCGAGGTCCGCGACAGCGTGTTCGTCCACGCCGCCCCGTTCGAGGGCGAGCCGGTGAAGCTGATCGACCTGGGCTACCGTTTCCGCAACGCCACCTGGGGCAACGGCGGGCTGGCGCTGATCGACGAGTTCTGGTGGCGCGACCGCCAGACCCGGCAGTGGCGCATCGCCCCGGACCATCCGGAGCGCGCCCCGGAGCTGCTCTTCGACCGCTCCTCCGAGGACCGCTACAACGATCCGGGCAGCCCCGTGACCGTGGCCGACGAGGCCGGCAACGCGCGCCTGATGATCTCGCCTGACGGCAACGGCCTGTACCTGGCCGGGCAGGGTGCCTCGCCCGAGGGCGACCGTCCGTTCGTGGACCGCTTTGACCTGGCCACGAAGGAAACCACCCGCCTGTTCCACTCGCAGCCGCCGTACCTGGAGCGCCCGGCGGCGCTGCTCGATGATGCCGGTACCCGACTGCTGCTCACCCGCGAGTCGCCGGTGGAGCCCACCAACGTGTACGTGCTGGATCTCACTGACGACGCCCGCGAGCCGGTCGCCTTGACCGGATTCCCGCATCCCACCCCGCAGCTGCGTGACGTGAGCAAGGAACAGATCCGCTACAAGCGCGCCGACGGCGTCGACCTCACCGCCACCCTGTACCTGCCGGCCGGCTATGACGCCGAACGCGACGGTCCGCTGCCGACCCTGATGTGGGCCTACCCGCGTGAGTTCCGCTCCGCCGACGCCGCCAGCCAGGTGGTCGGTTCGCCGCATGCATTCAACCGCATCAGCTACTGGGGCCCGCTGGGTTTCCTGGCGCGCGGCTGGGCGGTGCTTGATGGCCCGACCATGCCGATCGTGGGCGAGGGCGATGCCGAGCCCAACGACACCTACGTGGAGCAGCTGGTGGCCAGCGCCCGGGCGGCGGTGGACGAGGTGGTGCGCCGGGGCGTGGCCGATCCGGACCGCATCGCCATCGGCGGCCACTCCTACGGCGCCTTCATGACCGCCAACCTGCTGGCGCACTCGGACCTGTTCCGCGCCGGCATTGCCCGCAGCGGCGCTTACAACCGCACCCTCACGCCGTTCGGGTTCCAGGCCGAGGAGCGCAACTACTGGGACGCCAAGGACACCTACCTCACCATGTCCCCGTTCCACAACGCCGAGCTGATCAACGAGCCGATCCTCTTCATCCACGGCGAGGACGACAACAACTCCGGCACCTTCCCGATGCAGAGCGAGCGCATGTTCGCCGCCATCAAGGGGCTGGGAGGGCAGGCGCGGCTGGTGATGCTGCCGGCCGAATCGCACGGCTACCGCGCGCGCGAATCGATCCTGCACATGCTCTACGAGACCGACGCCTGGCTGGAGCAGCACGTCAAGCAGTCCCCGGCCGCCTGGCCCGCCAACAACCCATAACCCCCGGCCCCCCTCAGGGCCGGAAGGCGACCCGTCCGAGCCGGGCCCGTCCGTCCTTGTGTAGGAGCGCCTCTCAGGCGCGAAGCCGCGTGACATCAATCCTGCGGCGGGGGCCGGTGCCGACGCTGGTTCCGGAGCCCCCCGCCCGTTGCAGAGGGCGTCTTACGCAGGAAGATGCCTGACGATGGTCCGTGCGATGGGGTTCCGGCCCGAGTACCGTTTCCGGAGCGTTCCCCGCGCACCATGATTCACGCGGCTTCGCACGTAAGACGCGCTCTTACCAGAATCGCACCAGGGGACCGTGCTCACAAAAGTGAGCATTTGGTGAAGCGATAACGAATATTTAACAAAATATTCCACAGCTGTTAGCGACAGGTTAACGCGCCCGCCAGCCCCCGCCGTTAGGATGACCCGTCGTTCGCGCCATGTGATCGTGGCGTGAGCGGTGCAGTCAGGAGGTGTCCTTGCCGGTGGTGTCACCGGAGAGCGTCGCCAGGGCGTCACGCAATGCTTCATCCGCGCGCGCCGACAAAGGACGTGTGGCCGTCCGGGGCTGGGGAGCCCGGGGTTGCGGTCTGGTCGTCTTGACGACGAATTCTGTGACATCCAGCCCGATGGAACGGGCAGCGTCGAGGATCTCCGGGCCCGCCAGCCGCAACCTGGCATGCCATACGGGGGAATCGACGAGGTATACGAGCCTGTGGCCATTGACGTTGCCCAGCCGCGCATGCGCGGCCAGCGTCGGCGGCAGCAGGGAGTGCAACCTGCGGTCCAGCGTGTCGAGCCACATGGCCCGGCGGACGGGATCGCCGGCACCGTCGGCCAGCAGCGCATCCAGCGCCGGCCGGGCAGTGCGGGCGGGCCCCGCGTTATTGGATCGGGAACGAGACATCTGAAAGCATGACTTTACACAGCATTGGGGATCAGGCGCGCAGGCGCATCCGGGACGCATGGTCGCAGGGCATCGAGCTTGCCGGCGGCATCATCAGGCGCAGACCCGTGGCCGCCGCCGCCGTGATCGCCGCGGCCGGCATGTTCGCCGGCCTTGGCCTGGGTGCGGCGGAAATCTCCCGCCTGCAGTCCCAGGTGGCCAGCCATGATTCCGCAGTTGAAGACACCCGCCGCCAGGCCCAGCGCGAGGTCAACGCCCTCGCGGCGCGCGTGGCCGAGCTGCAGGCCGAGGCCAACCGCCTCAACGCCCTGGGCGAGCGCCTGACCCAGCTGGGCGACCTCGTCGACGGCGAGTTCGATTTCAAGGAGCCGATCGCCCTCGGCGGCGTGGGTCCGGTGCAGGACATGCCGGTGGGCGGCCTGGTCGAGGACATGGACGCGGTCCAGGGCCAGCTGGCGGCGTCCGGCGGCCAGCTGTCGGTGCTCGAGGCGCTGCTGTTCGACCGCGAGCTCGAGCGCTCGGCCGTGCCGTCGCGCTCGCCGGTGGCCAGCAGCTACATCACCTCCGGCTATGGCACCCGCGCCGATCCGTTCCGCGGCGGCCGCGCCTTCCACCGCGGCATCGATTTCCACGCCCGCCACGGCGACCCGGTGATGGCGGTGGCCGACGGCGTGGTGAGCTACTCCGGCTGGCGCTCGGGCTACGGCAACGTGGTGGAAGTGGACCACGGCAACGGCTACGTCACCCGCTACGCCCACAACACCCGCAACACGGTGCGCGTCGGCGACCTGGTCCGCTCGGGCCAGGAAGTGGCCAAGGCGGGCTCCACCGGGCGTTCCACCGGCACCCACGTGCACTTCGAGGTCTGGGAGAACGGGCGCGTGCTCAACCCGCGCCAGTTCCTGGCCGACGCCGGCCGCGCCAGCTGACCGGCAGGGCGTCGCCCACGCAGGGCCGACCTGCGCCTCCGGCGGCCCGCGAGCCTGACGCCCGCACCTTGCTTGAAACGCGTTGCGGGCGTCCCCACGGTACAATCGGAAGTTGCCGTGAAAAGGGCGCCCGGCGCCCTTTTTCCTTTTCAGGCCAGGGCGCTGCCCGGCCTCCCAACGGATCCCGGACCACACATGCTCAATCGCCTGCTCACCAGCGTCTTCGGCAGCCGCAACGAACGCCTGCTCAAACAGTTCGAGAAGATCGTCGACAAGGTCAACGGCCTGGAAGAGCAGATGAAGGCGCTGTCCGACGCCGAGCTCCAGGCCAAGACGCCCGAGTTCAAGCAGCGCATCGCCAACGGCGAATCCCTCGACAAGCTGCTGCCTGAAGCCTTTGCCGTGTGCCGCGAGGCCAGCACCCGCGTGCTGGGCATGCGCCACTACGACGTCCAGCTGATCGGCGGCATGGTGCTGCACATGGGCAAGATCGCCGAGATGCGCACCGGCGAGGGCAAGACCCTGGTCGCCACCCTGCCCACCTACCTCAACGCCCTGGAAGGCAAGGGCGTGCACGTGGTCACCGTCAACGACTACCTGGCCCGCCGCGACTCGGCCTGGATGGGCCGCCTGTACAGTTGGCTGGGCCTGAGCGTGGGCGTGGTGTACCCGGGCATGCCCCACTCGGACAAGGCCGCCGCCTACAACGCCGACATCACCTACGGCACCAACAACGAGTTCGGCTTCGACTACCTGC